>JAYSVE010000394.1:0-10045 GCA_043718725.1 Methylibium sp. | reverse complement strand
CCAGTGGCATCACCAGCAAGCGTGCCAGGTTGACGTGCAGGCTGCGGTCGATCTCGATCTCGTCGCCGCGCTTGAGGCGCGCGAAACTGAAGCCGGGGTTGGACAGGCGCCCGGCCTGAACCACCTCGGCCTCGGTGATGCCGAGTTCCTGGAACGTGGCCTGCAAGCCGCGGTTGTTCAGCAGCGCGACCTGGACGGCGTCGTCCATCGTCAGCGGCTTGGCCAGCAACTCGGCGACGCGCTGGTCGATGCTGTCCTGGTCGGCGTCCGAACGGGCCCAACGAACCGTCTTGCCCAAGTGCTCCTGCGCGGCCTGTTCCACCGCAGAGAAGCCGCCGTCGGCGCTGAACGAGGCGCAGCCGCTCAGCAGCGCGGCCATCGTCGCCCAGGCCAGCAGGCGCGGGCGCACGCAGCGCGCGCCGCGGTCCAGGCGGGCACCCGCCGTCATCGCGCCGCTCCGGGTGCGGGGGCCAGGTGGCCGTCGTGGCCGGGTGGCGTTGGCCTGACAGGCTCGGCGGCCAAGGGTGGCACCGGCACCGGCAGCGGTTTCGCCGCCGGCGCCGGATCGGGCTGTTGGGCCTCACGGGCGTAGAAGCGCCAGCCGCCGATGCGGGTGACGGTGTCGTTGGCCTCGCGCCACGGGATGGGTTTTTCGTCGCCGAAGCGCCGGTACCCGGTGAACGCGGACTGGTGGACCCGTGAAGGCACGCTCGCCCTGGCATCGAGCGGGTCGGGCCTGGGGGCGTGCGGCGCCGGTGGCGCCTGCGCCGCGGCGGTGGTGCTCAGCAGCGCCGGCACAAGCCAGCGCGTCAATGAAGGGAGCATGGTGTTCTCGCGTCGAAGTCGGGGGGCTCTGGGGCCGCGTCGGCGGCGCCAGAGGGACAAGACCCGGACGCGCCCACGCGTGTCAGGACACGCGTGCCGGCGGCCGGCTAGGCGAGCAGGCTTCGGGGCGGGCGCTCCAGGCCGCCCGGCGCGTGTCGGCCGGTGTCGCAAGCAATCCCGGGTTGCGGCAGCGCATCGGGGGGTGGCGCGATCGGGAGCGTGAGTTCAGGGGAAACCGAGGAGGCGCCGTGGCACAGGTCGCACAGCGTGCAGGCGTTGACGGCGCCTCCGTTGGGGTTGGCGTCAGCGGTTTGATGGCAAGGTGCGGTCATCGACCCAGCGCGACTCATGGGCATGGCTTCGGCGGCGGGGCTCGCCGGGTCCGCCTGGCCTGCCTGGACCATTTGCAAGGCCGCCATCGTCATCGAAGCCACGGCCCAGCCGCGCAACGGCAGCAAGGCGAGCACCAACCACACGATCCACAGGCGACGAGGCATGTTTTGAGTATAGAAGCGTCGCAAGCCACGACGCGGACCTCGCCTGTGACCAAGGTCGTCGGCCCAGAGTTCCTCGCCCCGACCCCTACAATTTCGGATCGAACTCCCCCGTTGCTCCGAAAGCGCCCGACCATGAAAGCCGAGCCACAGGCTGCCGCCGCTCCCGACCTCTCGCACATCTCGCCGCGCGACAAGGCCGAGATCCTGGCCCAGGCGCTGCCCTACATCCGCAAGTTCCACGGCAAGACCATCGTCATCAAATACGGCGGCAACGCGATGACCGACCCGGCACTGCAGCAGGACTTTGCCGAGGACGTGGTGCTGCTCAAGCTGGTCGGCATGAACCCGGTGGTGGTGCACGGCGGCGGCCCGCAGATCGAAGAGGCGCTGGCCAAACTGGGCAAGAAGGGCACCTTCATCCAGGGCATGCGGGTGACCGACGAAGAAACCATGGAGGTCGTCGAGTGGGTGCTGGCCGGCCAGGTGCAGCAGGACATCGTCGGCCTCATCAACGTGGCCGGCGGCAAGGCGGTGGGGTTGACGGGGCGCGACGGTGGGTTGATCCGCGCCCGCAAGCTCAAGATGATGGACCGTGAAGATCCCGCCAAGGAACACGACATCGGCCAGGTCGGCGAAATCGAATCGATCGACCCGAGCGTGGTCAAGGCCTTGCAGGACGACCAGTTCATCCCGGTCATCTCGCCGCTGGGCTTCGGGCGCGACAACGAAAACTACAACATCAATGCCGACGTCGTGGCCGGCAAACTGGCCGAGGTGCTGAAGGCCGAGAAGCTGATGATGCTGACCAACACGCCCGGCGTGCTCGACAAGGCCGGCAAGCTGTTGACCAACCTGACCGCGCGCGAGATCGACGCGCTGTTCGCCGACGGCACCATCAGCGGCGGCATGCTGCCGAAAATTTCGTCGGCGCTGGACGCGGCCAAGAACGGCGTGAACACCGTGCACATCATCGATGGCCGCGTCCCGCATGCGATGCTGTTGGAGGTGCTGACCGAGCAGGCGTATGGAACCATGATCCGGTCCCATTAAAGTGGGCCCCCCAGTCGCTTCGCTCCTGCCCCCGAGGGGCGTGCTCGGTTTGGGACGGTCCTGCGCCGGACCCACTCGCCCATGACCCGGCGCGTCTGGCTCTTCGACCTCGACAACACCCTGCACGACGCGAGCCACGCGGCGTTCGGTGCGACCAACATGGCGATGACCGACTACATGGTTACGCACCTCGGCTTGCCGCGTGACGATGCCGCATCGCTGCGCCAGCACTACTGGCAACACTACGGCGCCACGCTGTTGGGCCTGGTGCGCCATCACGAGGTGAAGGCCAGCCATTTCCTGGCCGAAACCCACCGTCTGCCCGGCCTGGAGCAACGCCTGCGCACCAGCGCCCACGACCGCGCCGCGTTGAAGCGGATCAAGGGGCGCAGAATCATCCTCACCAATGCGCCGCGCGACTACGCCTTGCGCGTGCTCAACACGCTTCGGCTGGCGGACTGTTTTGAGGCGGTCATCAGCATCGAGGACATGCGCATGTTCGGCCACCCACGGCCCAAGCCCGACGCGCGCATGTTCCGCCATGTCGCCGCGCGGCTGAAGGTGCGCCCCAGCCGGTGTGTGCTGGTCGAGGACACGCTGGCACACCAGAAGGCCGCGCGGCGTGTCGGGATGCAAACCGCATGGATGCAGCGATACCTGGACGGGCGTTTTCGCGGCACGTTGCGCGACCGCGACAACGCCGGGAAAAAACGCCCGGAAGTTGGTGTTCACCCTTGTCGGAAGCCCCCGTATGTGTGTGCCAGAATCAAGTCGCTTCAAGCGTTACGCCACCTGTGATGACCCATACCTCCGACCTGCCTGCCACCGACGCTGAAGAAGACCCGCAAAGGCAGGCGGTGGCGGAGCCGGCCGCCGCCGCGCCGGTTCGCAAACGCCCCAAGCCGGGCGAGCGCCGGGTTCAGATCCTTGAGACCCTGGCCCTGATGCTCCAGCAGCCCGGCGCCGAGCGCATCACCACCGCGGCATTGGCCGCCAGGCTCGAGGTCAGCGAGGCCGCGCTGTACCGCCATTTCGCCAGCAAGGCGCAGATGTTCGAGGGGCTGATCGACTTCATCGAACAAAGCGTCTTCACCCTCGTCAACCAGATCAACGAACGCGAGCCGGTGCCGGCGGTGCAGGTGCACAAGGTGCTCACGGTGCTGTTGCAGTTCGGCGAGCGCAACCCCGGCATGACCCGGGTGATGGTGGGCGACGCGCTGGTGTTCGAGCACGACCGCCTGCTGGCGCGCATGAACCAGTTCTTCGATCGCATCGAGTCGCAATTGCGCCAAAGCCTGCGGCTCGCGGCCGAAGCGGCGGGGTCGGCCCAGCCCACGGTCGAGGCCAACCTGCGTGCCTCGGTGCTGACCGCATTCATGGTCGGGCGTTTGCAGCGCTTCACGCGCTCGGGCTTCAAGCGCAGCCCGACCGAACAGTTAGACGCCGCGCTGAGAATGCTGGTGGGCTGAGCCTACCTGGCCAACGTCCCGGCGCCGTCCGGCGCGAGCCGCGCACCGACCCGATGCCCGCATGGTGACCCTCACGGTCGGCGATCAGCGGCTGACGCTGCTGCCGGAAAAGGCGGCCTTTCTCCCGGACCACCGCACCTTGCTGGTGGCCGATGCGCACATCGGCAAGGCGGTCAGTTTTCGCAAACTCGGCGTGCCGGTACCGCGCGGCACGACCACGGCGACGCTGGCTGTGCTGACGGCGCTGGTGCAGCGGCTGGCGGTCGAACACATCGTTTTTCTCGGTGACTTTTTGCATTCCGTCCGATCGCACGCGCCGGCCACGCTGGGCGCGGTGGCGCGCTGGCGCAACGCGCACCCGGCGCTGCAACTCACGCTGGTGCGCGGCAACCACGACGACCGGGCCGGCGACCCACCGGCCAGCCTGGGTTTCGTGGTCGTGGACGAGCCGCTGCGCCTGGGCACATTGGCGCTGTGCCACCACCCGGTGCCCCGGCCCGACGCCTATGTGCTGGCCGGGCACCTCCATCCCTGTGTGACTTTGGCCGGACGGGCCCGCGACCGGCTGCGCCTGCCGTGCTTCTGGCTCGGTCCGCAGGTCGGTGTGTTGCCGGCGTTCGGTGCCTTCACCGGCATGCACGCGGTGCGGCCGGGCGCCGGGGACCTTTTGTTCATGGTTGCGGGCGACGTGGTGACCGCGTTGCCCTGACCGGCGCGGGCGCTGCGTCATGAATGCCCACCGATCATCCCCCGCCGGGGGCGCCGCTAAACTGCGCGGTTCAATTTCATCGGCCTCGCGCGAGGCGCACGTATGTCCCCTTCCATCGATCCGCTGCTGCACCTCATCCACCGCGCCGAGGCCTTGCTGACCCGACTCGAAGCCGTGTTGCCGCACCCGTTGACCCGGCCGGACTGGACCGCCGCCATCGCGTTCCGCTACCGCAAGCGCGGCGCCTGCGGGGTGATCGAACCGGTGCGCCATGTCGCGCCGATCCGGCTGGTGTCGCTGGTCGAGGTCGAACCGCAAAAGGAGCGGCTGCTGCGCAACACCGAGCAATTTGTCGCCGGTTTCGGCGCCAACAACGTGCTGCTCACCGGCGCGCGCGGCACCGGGAAAAGCTCGTTGATCAAGGCGGTGCTCAATGAATTCGCGCCACGCGGTCTGCGCCTGATCGAGGTTGACAAGACCGACCTGGTGGACCTGCCCGACATCGTCGACCTGGTGGCCGAACGGCCAGAGCGCTTCATCGTGTTCTGCGACGACCTGAGCTTCGACGAAGGCGAGCCGGGCTACAAGGCGCTCAAGTCGATCCTCGACGGCTCGGTCTCGCAGGCCAGCGACAACGTGCTGATTTACGCCACCAGCAACCGCCGCCACCTGCTGCCCGAGTACATGAAGGAGAACCTCAGCTACAAGCACCTGGAAAACGGCGAGGTGCACCCGGGCGAAGTGGTCGAAGAAAAGATTTCCTTGAGCGAACGCTTTGGCCTGTGGATCAGTTTCTACCCGTTCAGTCAGGACGAGTACCTGGCCATCGTGGCGCAGTGGCTGCGCGGGTTTGCGGTTGACGAAGCCGCCATCGCGCAGGCGCGCCAGGAAAGCCTGGTGTGGGCGCTCGAGCGCGGCTCGCGCTCCGGGCGCGTCGCGTTTCAATTCGCCAAGGACTATTCCGGCAGGCACCATGTCTGAGCCCTTTGATGCCAGCCCCGCCCAGCGCACGCCGGTCGATGTGGCGGTGGGCGTGCTGATTGACGCCGACGGGCGCTTCCTGGTCACGTCGCGCCCCGCTGGCAAGGTCTACGCCGGCTACTGGGAGTTCCCGGGCGGCAAGCTCGAAGCCGGTGAATCGGTCGCGCAGGCGCTGCGGCGGGAACTGCACGAAGAGCTGGGCATCCACATCGGTGCCGCCCAGCCCTGGAAGACCGAGCTGATGGACTACCCGCACGCCCTTGTGCGCCTGCACTTTTGCAAGGTGTTCGAGTGGCACGGCGAGTTCGAGATGCGCGAGCGTCAGGCGATGGCCTGGCAGACCCTGCCGGTCGACGTGGTGCCGGTGCTGCCGGGCACCGTTCCGGTGCTGCGTTGGTTTGCCGCCGAGCGAGGGTTCACGGGCGCAACCCATCAAGGGGCATGAGCCGCCGGGCCGTCCCCAAGGCGAATAACGCAGTGCGCAGCACGGAGGTTGCCTGATGAGCCGCCGGCCCACCTTCGGCCAGAGGCCGACGGCCTTCGGCACGCAGCGCGCCGCTACACTGGCCGGCATGAACTGGCTGGACGATGTGAAGTGGGACGCCCAGGGCCTGGTGCCCGTGATCGCGCAAGAGGTCGGCAGTGGCGACGTGCTGATGTTCGCCTTCATGAACCGCGAGGCCCTGGCCTTGACGGCCGAACGCGGCGAGGCGGTGTATTTCAGCCGCTCGCGCCAGCGCCTGTGGCACAAGGGCGAGGAGAGCGGGCACTTCCAGAAGGTTCACGAATTGCGACTCGATTGCGACCGGGACGTGGTCCTGATCAAGGTCGAGCAACTCGGCCACAGCCCCGGCATTGCCTGCCACACCGGCCGGCATTCGTGCTTTTTCAGCGTGCTGCGCGACGGCGCATGGAAAACCACCGAGCCGGTCTTGAAAGACCCGGAAGGCATCTACAAATGACGACCAGCAACGAAACGCTGGAGCGACTGGCACAGGTGATCAATGCGCGCCGCGCGGGCGACCCGTCCCAAAGTTATGTCGCGCGGCTGTTCGGCAAGGGCTCCGACGCGATCCTCAAGAAGATCGGCGAGGAGGCCACCGAGGTGGTGATGGCGTGCAAGGACGGCGACCGTGTGAAGATCGTCAACGAGGTCGCCGATCTGTGGTTTCACTCGATGCTTGCCCTCAGCGCGTTCGGTTTGAAGCCCGCCGACGTGCTGGAGGAACTGGAGCGACGCGAGGGACTTTCAGGGCTTGAGGAATTCGCATCTCGCAAGATGCAGGACCGTGAGGCCAGTGGAACATGAACGACGTGATTGACCTTGAAGACGACAAGCACCGGTCCTTGAAGACCGTCGGCCACATCAGTTACCTGCTGCACACGATAGTTGCGGTGAGTGCCATTTTGCCCGGCGTTCAAGCGAGCATTGCCTTGCTGATCGTCGCGTTCGTTCTCGACATGGTGAAGAAGGACGACGCGGTCGGAACCTGGCAGGAGTCGCATTTCCGCTGGCGCATTCGCACCGTGTTGTGGGCCGGCGGGCTGTACGTCGTGACGATTCCACTGTGGCTGCTGCTGTTGCTGCCGGGCTGGATCGCCTGGGCCCTGATCTCGATCTGGTTCCTGTACCGCGTGGTTCGCGGCTGGATGAACCTGAATGCCGGCAAACCGATGCCGCCATGAACAAAGATCTCCGTCGTTCGTGGGCCGCCGCGCCGGGCCGCCCCAAGCAAGGCCCGACTTTCGCGGAGGGTCGATCGCCGTACTCGGCGAGAGGGCTGCCGTCGTGAGTCACGACCCGAACTGCATCTTTTGCAGAATCGTTGCCGGCCAGATCCCATGCCGCAAGGCCCATGAGGACGATGAGTTGCTGGCGTTTCATGACATCGCGCCCTGGGCGCCGGTCCATGTGCTGTTGATTCCCAAGGCGCACGTCGCGACGATGTACGACCTGACCGACGCCGATGCGCCTTTGCTCGGGCGCATGCTGGCCCTGGCGCCCAGGCTGATGCGGGAGCTGGGCGTGGACAACGGCTTTCGCACACTGATCAACACCGGGCCCGATGGCCGGCAAGAGGTGCCGCATGTCCACATGCACGTCATGGGTGGCCCGCGGCCCTGGGCCAAGGGTTGAGCCCGGACCTGGCGCCCGGGGCCTGAGACCACGCCCGTGGCGCTTCAACCCCTGCGACGCATGGCCTCCTGGCGATGGCACGCAGGCGGACTGACCTAAACTTGCGCTATTGCGTTTTGGAGAGAGATCATGGGTTCATTCAGCGTTTGGCATTGGTTGATCGTTTTGCTGATCGTGGTGCTGGTGTTCGGGACCAAGAAACTCAAGAACATCGGCTCCGACCTCGGGGGCGCGGTCAAGGGCTTCAAGGACGGTGTGAAAGACGGCGGCGCGGCCGCCAGCGCCGACCCACTGGTACCCGCCGCACAGGTGAGCAATGCGCAAAAGGCGGCCGACGAGAACACGGTCGATGTGCAGGCGAAGACCAAGTCTTGAGCAGGCCGCGCGCGGGGGCGGGATTCCTGAATCATGATTGACTTCGGCTTCGACAAGATCGCGCTCATCGGCGCGGTGGCGCTGATCGTCATCGGCCCGGAAAAACTGCCGCGCGTGGCGCGCACGGTCGGTCACATGCTGGGCAAGGCGCAGCGCTACGTCGCGGACGTGAAGGCCGAGGTCAACCGCTCGATCGAGCTGGAAGAACTCAAGAAGATGAAGACCGAGTTCGAAGGCGCGGCACGCGATGTCGAGCAGACGGTCTCCAGCGAAATCCACCAGACCAGCGCCGATTTCGACAAGACCTGGCAGGAGGCGACGTCGAGCATGCCCGAGCATGGCGGCACCTGCGAAGGCATGACGATCCTCCCACCCGAATACCGACACCCGAAGAAGAAATGGCGCCTGAAGCGTTCTGCGACACCGCAGTGGTACAAGCAACGCAACGGCGTTCGGGGAAAGGCCCAGTCGGGCGCTGCGCGTGTGGCGCGTTTCCGCCCGCCGCGCGCGTCGGCTTGACCTTTGCATGAGCGGCGACGACAAGAGCCCCGACGAACTCGCGGGCACGGAGCAACCCTTCGTCACCCACTTGGTCGAGTTGCGCGACCGCCTGGTCCGCGCGGCGATTGCCGTCGGCGTGTGCTTCGGCGTGTTGGCATTCTGGCCGGGCCCCAGCGCGCTCTACGACCTGCTGGCGGCGCCGCTGGTGGCGCAGTTGCCCGTCGGCACGACGCTGATCGCCACCAACGTGATCTCGCCGTTTCTGGTGCCGCTCAAGATCACCTTGCTGGCGGCGTTTTTGCTGGCCTTGCCGGTGGTGCTGTACCAGGTCTGGGCGTTCGTGGCGCCTGGCCTTTACACCCACGAGAAAAAGCTCGTGATGCCGCTGGTGATTTCAAGCACGCTGCTGTTCTTCGTCGGCGTGGCGTTTTGTTATTTGTTCGTGTTCGGACAGGTCTTCAAGTTCATCCAGAGCTTCGCGCCGAAAAGCATCACCGCGGCGCCCGACATCGAGGCCTACCTCAGCTTAGTGCTGACCATGTTCATCGCGTTCGGCGCGGCCTTCGAGGTGCCGGTGGTGGTGGTGGTGCTGGCGCGCATGGGTCTGGTGAGCATCGAGAAGCTGCGCGCGTTTCGCAGTTATTTCATCGTGCTGTCGTTCATCATCGCCGCGGTGATCACGCCGCCCGACGTGGTCTCGCAACTCGCGCTGGCCATTCCGATGTGCCTGCTGTACGAGGTCGGCATATGGGCCGCGCAGATCTTCAACAAGCACACCCAGGCACCTGCCGAGGAAGCGCCGAAAACCTGAGGTTTGGCCACGGCGGCCCGCGGGTTGCGCGGCCGCGGGGCTAGATCAGCGCTCGGGAACGAGCTTTTGCTTCGGCCTTTGGGCCACCTGAACGTTCAGGGCCAGCGTCTGGTCGCCACGCTGGACGCCAATGACCGCGGTGTCACGCGGCTTGAGGGCGGCGACCGCCCCCAGCAACTGCGCCGTGTTCGTCACCGGTGTGTCGGCAATCTTCACCACGACGTCGCCCGGTCGAAGTCCCGCCTGGCTGGCGGGCCCACTGTTCAGCACGCCGGTGATCAACACGCCCTGCTTGATGGGCAGCTTCAGCGACTGGGCGATTTCGGCGGTCAGGTCGCGCGGTTCGACGCCGATCCAGCCGCGCGTCACGTGGCCGTCCTTGACAAGGCCCTCCATCACCTGCCTGGCGGTGCTCACGGGGATGGCAAAGCCGATCCCCAGGCTGCCGCCGCTGCGCGAATAGATCGCCGTGTTGATGCCCAGCAGGTTGCCGTTGGCGTCGACCAGCGCGCCGCCGGAATTGCCCGGGTTGATCGCCGCATCGGTCTGGATGAAATTCTCAAACGTATTGATGCCCAACTGGTTGCGCCCGAGCGCACTGATGATTCCCGAGGTCACCGTCTGGCCGACGCCGAACGGGTTGCCGATGGCCAGCACCACGTCGCCGACCTGCATGTTGTCGTTGTTGCC
>JAYSVE010000393.1:0-1800 GCA_043718725.1 Methylibium sp. | reverse complement strand
GCGCGGCGCGCGCAAAGCAGGCATGGTCGGACACGCGGACCGGCTCGATGCGCCGCACCAGCCGCTCCAGCCGGTCCAGGTGCCAGGCATCGATGCCGGCGGCCGAACCCAGGCCCAGGCCGACGCCATGGAGACTGACCGCATAGGTCTCACGCGCCTCGCTCAAGACGCCCAGCGCGGCACCGCCGTCGGCGAAGAAATTCTCTGAATGGACTTCGACGAAGGCCAGCGGCGGCGTCTGGTCCAGCACCTGCGCATAGTGCGGCTGACGCAGGCCGATGCCCACGCTCGTGGCCGCCGCCGGGGGCGTCGCAGGGAACGTCGCAGGGAACAAGAACGGCGCGCGCGTCACGGTGTCAGCGGCTCATTTCTTCATCGTGGCCTTGGCTTCGTCGAGCGACTTGCCGCCCATTTGCTTGCAGGTGCCAGCGGCCACGTACTTCCATTCGCCGGCGTCCATGTCGGCCTTGGCCTGGCCGGAGCAGGTGTGCGTGCCCGCCAGGTTGGCGCAATCGTTCTGGCCCGCCTTGGCGATGCCGTAGCACTTGTCCTTTTTGTCCTGCGCGGCGGCCTGGCCGACCCCGCCCAGGGCGAGCACGGAAGCCAGGGCGGACGACAGAATGAGGTGTTGATTCATGAGGGTTCTCCGTTGAATGAAAGCTGAAGGGACGGGGCGCAAGGTGGCCAGCGTCCCGTGTGTCGAGCCACGACGCCGGTCAGTCGCGCGCCCAAGACAAGACCTTACACCGGGACGCCATAGCCGCCGCCACCCGGGGTTTCGATCACGAACACATCGTCGGGCTGCATCTCCACCGAGCCGATGTGGCCCAGCGCGGTGACGCTGCCGTCGGCACGCTCGACCCGGTTGATGCCGGGCAGGCCGCTCGAACCGCCGGCCATGCCGAAGGCGCCGCGAAGGCGGCCGTTGGACAGAATCGCCGCCGTCATCGGCTCCAGGAAGCGCACACGGCGCACGCCGCCGTCGCCGCCGCGCCAGTGCCCGGCGCCGCCCGAGCCGGCGCGAATGGCATAGCTGTCCAGCCGCACCGGGAAGCGAAACTCCAGCACCTCCGGGTCGGTCAGGCGCGAGTTGGTCATGTGCGTCTGCACGACCGAGGTGCCGTCGAACCCGCCGGCCGGCTGGCCGGCGGCATCAAAAGTCTGCCCGGCCCCGCTGCCGCCAGAGATGGTTTCGTAATACTGGTGGCGCGCGTTGCCGAAGGTGAAATTGTTCATCGTGCACTGGCCCGCCGCCATCGCGCCGAGCGCGCCGTACAGCGCGTTGGTGATGCAGGTGGAGGTCTCCACGTTGCCCGCCACCACCGAGGCGGGGAAGCGCGGGTTCAACATCGAGCCTTCCGGGATGACGACCCGCAGCGGCTTCAGGCACCCGGCGTTGAGCGGGATGTCGTCGTCGACCAGCGTGCGAAAGACATACAGCACGGCGGCCATGCAGACGGCCGTGGGCGCGTTGAAATTGTTGCTGAGTTGCGCCGATGTGCCGGTGAAGTCGATCACGGCGCTGCGCTGCGGCGCGTTGACGCGGATCGCCACGCTGATCTGCGCGCCATTGTCCAGCGCCAGCGTGAAGCTGCCGTCCTTGAGCCTGGTGATGACGCGGCGCACCGATTCTTCGGCGTTGTCCTGCACATGGCGCATGTAGGCCTGCACGACGTCCAGGCCGAATTGCCCGACCATGGCGCGCAGCTCCTGCACGCCCTTTTCGTTGGCGGCGATCTGCGCCTTCAGGTCAGCGAGGTTTTGGCGCGGGTTGCGCGACGGGTGCGCGCCGCTGGACAG
>JAYSVE010000392.1:0-4178 GCA_043718725.1 Methylibium sp. | reverse complement strand
GCCGCCGCCATAGGCCGCGCGCAGCACGCTCGCGAGTTTGGCCGCGACGGCGTTTTTCAGGTACACGACCCAGATGTTGCCCATGGCGCTGCCACCCTTGAGCGGCTGGTCAAGCTTGGCCACCAGAGAGCGGATGCTGGCCATGCGCGACGGGTTGGCCGCGCGCACGATCAGCGAGTTGCTGCGCGCATCGACCAGGATCGACGACGCGGAACCCGCCACCGCCCCTGGCGCGCCCGGCGTGGGCGCGGTGTCCGCCAGGCGCTGCACCATGGCGGCGATGTCGGAGGCCACCGCATGCTGCAGCGTGATGACTTCGACCTCGCCGGCGGACGGTGTGTCCATCGCCGCGATGATCTTGGCAATGCGCTGCAGGTTGTCGGCGTAGTCGGTGATGACCAGCGAGTTGTTGCCCGGGTTGGCATTGATGGTGTTGTTGGGGCTGATGAGCGGGCGCAACACCGGCACCAGGTTGTTGGCGTTTTCGTGGTTGATCTTGAAGATCTGCGTGATGACCTGGTCGCCGCGGCGCGACACGTCGCCGGTGGACACCGTGCCGGCTTGCAGCTTGGCGTCGGCCTCGGGCACGACCTTGAACAAACCGCCGACCTCCACCACGGTGAAGCCCAGGCCCCGCAGCGCGGCGAGGAAGTTGAGGTAGGCCTCGCGCGGCGAGAGCGGTTCTTCGTTGTACAGCGTGATGTTGCCTTTGACCCGCGGGTCGACCACGAACTGCTGCTTGAGGATCGCCGCCATAGCCCGGGTCACGCCTTCGATGTCGGCGTTGACGAAGTTCAGGGTGACCGGTTCGCCGCGGAAGCGGTTGCCCGCCGCATTGGCGGGGGTGGTGTTGGACGTCTTTTGGGCAAACGCCAGCGGACCCGGCAGCAACGATGAGCAAAGCACGGCACACCAGACGGCGTTGGCGCGGCTGCGCGGCAGGAGGTGTCCCGGGTGTGGTGGAGCGGTGCGTGGCTTCATGCTTATCCGATCGAAATGACGGAACGTGCGCCGTCGCGCCGCCCGATGATGTTCAGCAAGTTGGTCAACGCCGTTTCGTCGGCGGCGCCGGCACGTGCCTCGCCCTTGAAGCGCACCCCCCCTGGGCCCCAGGTGCCATCGCCAGAGAGTTGCAGGGCCCCTTCCGTCGTCAACAATTTGAGTTGCGCCACCCCACCCTGGGCGGGATCGCCCGACAGCGTGAGCCGGTAGTTGCCCAGCGGGTCGAGCGTGGTCAGACGCGACGACACACCCAGCAGTTCGATGTCCGCACGCCCATCGACCCGCCAGCGCCCCTGTACCGATTCAATGGTGAGCCCCGGGGTCACCAGCCGCAGCGCGCCACCGAGCTGCAAGGTGTTCCACGGCGTGCCCAGCCCACCCAGCCAGGCACTGGGCCATTGACCCGTCCAGCCGGGCGTCGGCAGCAGCGTGATGCTCATTCGACCCAGCGCCGGCCGCAATTGAAGTGCGACCGTCCCGTTCAAACAGCATTCGTGGCGGGCGCGCAGCTCCAACGCCATTGATTTGACGCCAACCGTCCACTCCAGTCGGCCCGGCAGGGCGCTGGCGTCGCGACTTTGCGGGCCGCCGGTCAGCACCGTCACCGCGCTGCCCGCCCACACCGTGCCGCGCGCGTCGGCCAGCAGCACACGCTGGTCGGTGGCCGACGCGACCAGGCCGGCCAGCCATGCCGCCGGCGCAAAGGCCACCAGGCCGACGACGGCGCCGATCAACAGCCCGAAGATCGCCCAACGCAGTGCCGCGCTACGCGATTTGTCCCATGACAGTTCGGCAAAGGTCGACTCTCCCCAGCCGGTGCCGGCGATTGTGGGCGACCACAGACCCTTGTTGCGTTTGCGAATGATCACGGCGCGCCCGCCAGATTGACGGTCAGGCTGCCGCTGTATCCCTTGGGGCCGCGGGTGAGTTGGGCTTCCACCGGTCGCGCGCGCGCGCCGTTGCGGGCTTCGTTCAGCCAGGCCCGAAGTGCCTCGGGGTTGACGCCATTGAGTATCAGCGTGGCGCGGTCGCCGAGCAGGCTGATCTTGGCCGTGTCACCCAGGCGCTCGGTGGCCGATTTGAGCGCGGCTGCGGCCTGCGTCGCCGAAACCGGGGCGATGCCGCGCAACTCGCGGCTTTCGACAACCAGGCGCTGCACTTGTTGAATTTGCGTGTCGAGCTGGTCGAGTTGGGTCGGGGCCGCCTGCACGCTGCGCCACGCGGGTTGCACCAGAAAAAACCAGACCAGAAACAAGAGCAGCACGCAGGCGACCAGCGTCAACGCCTGTCGCTCGCGCCGTGTGCGCGCATTCCAGGCCTGATCGGCTCGCTGGCGCAGGCTGACAAGCGCCGGTGGCAAGAGCGGGGCGCGGGCACTCATGTCGGCCTCGTGAACCCCAGGGGACGCGCGTCCAGGGTCATGACTTGCGCGAGCGACTCAGGGTCAGCCGGCCTTCGGTCGCTTCGACCTGCCAGCCCGTCGGCAGCAGCAGGTTGCGGAACTGCTCGATCTGTGTGGCGCTCCAGCCCGCGGCCGACAGCGTCAATTTGCCGGGCTCGTAGCGCAGGGTCTCCACCGGTGGCCGGTCGGTGGGCCACGCCGAGGCCGCGGCCTGCAGCATGGGCTCGAGGTCGGCGTCGCCCGGCTTGCCGGCCAGTGCGCGCAGGGCCTGCGACTCACGCTGCATCACCGCCGCGGGATCGCGCTGGATGTCGTTCTCGCGAACCCCGGGGTAAGCGACCTTGACCAGGTTCTGGATCGTGGCCTGCTTGGACGCAATAGCATCGCGCTGGTGCCAGGCCCACACGTTGATCCCGACGATATTGGCCAGCGCCAACCCGGCCAGGCCATAGCGGGTGGTGCGCCAGGCCGGGCTGAAGAAATGCCGCGCCGAATCGCGGAACGCGCGGGTCCCGCGATTGCTGCGCACCATGTCGAACTGGCGCAGGTTCCACAGGCTGCGGGCGGCCTGCAGCGAGCGCTGGCCAGGCGTCATCACCGTGACCGGCGCGCCCAGCCATTGCTCGGCGGCGGCCGCAGCCGCGGGCGAGGCGCTCCAGCGCGTGGCGGGGGGCGGCGGCGCCGGCACCAGGGCGCGCGCCAGCCCACCTTGCAAACGGATGCTCAACACCCCATCCGGATGGGCCCAGTTGAGGGCCACGGTCTGCGCCGGACCGCCCGGGTCGTCGTGCGTTACGGCGAAGTGACCAATCGGCGGGTCGTCGGGCCAGGCCATGGGCACGATGCGGTCCACAAAGACGTCCGCCTTGCCCAGTGCGTCGAGTTCGGCGCGAATCCAGCGGCGGTCGACCGCCGCCACCCAGGTCGGCTGCCCCGGTGTCGCCTGCGGCGCCAGCGCGAGGTGGACGGCCTCGGGCTCATCCAGCAGCGCTTCTTCGAGCACGCCGTCGAGCGCCGCGCGCAAGCGCGCGGCGGGGGATTTGGGCAGCGTGATGCGATGCCAACTGACATCGGTGTCGGCCAACACGGCGACGACCACCGTGGACTTGGGCAACCGAGCGGCGACGCAACGGCCCTGAGATTCCAGAACCAAGCCGTCCGGGCTGGTCACATAGTCGTATTCCAGACCTGGCCGCGACGTGGTTTGATCGGCAGCGCCCCGGCCGCGGGCACTGAAGCGCAGGCGCTGGGGAATCTGGACGATGAGGATCGACATGCTGGTGCGGGCTGGGTCTGCATGGATTGTAGACACGCGAAAACGACCGGCAGTGTCAAGACCAACACGTCGCGTGTGTTTGTGTATCAAGTTGCCGGCATCGGCAAACGGCGCCCACGCCATCGGCGCAATTTGAGCCGTTCCGTGACGGACAAAAGCCGATCGGGCCGACCGAGTCTTGGGAGCGCAGGCAGGCAGAAACTACAACCGGGGCGGCTCGCGCAGGGACACCTGCTCGCGCTGCAGCGCCACCACGTCGCGGCCATTCGGGCCGGTGCGCTCCACCAGCGAGCGTTGCTCCAGCACCCGATCGCCCAGGCGAAGCTGGCCGCGGACTTCAAAGAAGCTCGAGCGCACGTCCAGTTGCAGCGGAGCGAGCGGCTTGAGGCTCGGTATTTGCGCCTCGATGTCCTGCAACGACTTGTAGGGCGTGCGTTGGCGTCCTTGCACCAGGCGTTCGGCGGTGGCCGGGTCGAGTCCCTTGATGGCGGCGACCAG
>JAYSVE010000391.1:0-1801 GCA_043718725.1 Methylibium sp. | reverse complement strand
GCGGAATGATTGGATATTCCGATTTTCTGGAAGAAGTGCGCAACAAGCGCATCAAAACCGTCCAATTGCAGGAAGGCCCGGGCGGGAGCACCGAAATTCGCGCCCGCACCACCGACGACAAGGAACTGCGTACCACCGCGACCTACCTTGATCGCGGGCTGGTGGGTGACCTCATCAACAATGGCATCAAGTTCGACGTCAAGCCGCGCGAAGAACCGTCTTTCCTGTTGAGCATCCTGGCATCCTGGGGTCCGATCTTGTTGCTGATCGGAGTCTGGATCTACTTCATGCGGCAAATGCAGGGTGGCGGCAAGGGCGGCGCCTTCAGCTTTGGCAAGTCCAAGGCGCGGATGCTCGACGAGGCCAACAACACCACCACCTTTGCTGACGTCGCGGGCTGCGACGAGGCCAAGGAGGAGGTCAAGGAACTCGTGGACTTCCTGAAGGACCCGCAGAAGTTCCAGAAACTCGGTGGCCGAATTCCCCGTGGCGTGCTGCTGGTGGGGCCTCCGGGCACCGGCAAGACCTTGTTGGCCAAGGCCATCGCCGGTGAGGCCAAGGTGCCGTTTTTCTCGATCTCTGGATCTGACTTCGTCGAGATGTTCGTGGGCGTCGGCGCGGCCCGCGTGCGCGACATGTTCGAGCAGGCCAAGAAAAGCGCGCCCTGCATCATCTTCGTGGACGAGATCGACGCCGTCGGTCGCCACCGCGGCGCCGGCCTGGGCGGTGGCAACGACGAGCGCGAGCAGACATTGAACCAGATGCTGGTCGAGATGGACGGTTTCGAGACCAATGTGGGCGTGATCGTGATGGCCGCTACCAACCGGCCGGACATCCTGGACCCGGCGCTGCTGCGACCCGGGCGCTTCGACCGACAGGTTTACGTGACCTTGCCCGATGTGCGCGGTCGCGAGCAAATTCTCAACGTGCATATGCGCAAGGTCCCGGTGGGGCAGGATATTCGGCCCGACATATTGGCGCGTGGCACGCCCGGGTTCTCCGGCGCCGACCTGGCCAACCTGGTCAATGAAGCCGCGTTGTTCGCGGCCCGGCGCAGTGGCCGGGTGGTCGAGATGGTCGACTTCGAAAAGGCCAAAGACAAGATCATGATGGGCCCCGAGCGCAAGTCGATGGTCATGCCCGAAGAGGAGCGCCGGAACACGGCCTACCACGAGTCCGGCCACGCCCTGGTGGCGCGTTTGGTGCCGAAGACGGACCCGGTCCACAAGGTGACAGTCATCCCCCGTGGCCGTGCGCTGGGCGTGACCATGCAGTTGCCCGAGACGGACCGCTACAGCCTTGACAAGGAGCGCATGCTCAGCACGATCTCGGTGCTGTTCGGCGGGCGGATCGCCGAAGAGGTGTTCATGAACCAGATGACCACGGGTGCCAGCAACGATTTTGAACGGGCCACCCAGATCGCTCGCGACATGGTCACGCGTTATGGCATGTCCGACGAGTTGGGCCCCATGGTCTACGCCGAGAACGAAGGTGAGGTGTTCTTGGGAAGGTCCGTCACGCGCCAGGTGAACGTGTCGGAGCAGACCATGCAAAAAGTCGACTCGGTGATTCGCCGAATCATCGACGAGCAATACGCGCTGGCGCGCAAGTTGATTGAAGAAAACAAGGACAAAATGCACGCGATGGCAAGCGCGCTGCTCGAATGGGAGACCATCGATTCCGACCAGATCGACGACATCATGAGCGGCAAGCCTCCTCGCCCACCCAAGGACTGGACGCCGACGATGACGCGGCCCAGTGTCACGCCGCCGCCGGTCTCGCCCGGAAGCGCTCCGGCAAC
>JAYSVE010000040.1:0-2404 GCA_043718725.1 Methylibium sp. | reverse complement strand
TCGATTCTGGCGCACGGCAACATTGTGCGCACCGGGCAAAACACCGGATGCTCGGCGCCCACTTGAACTTTCGGATGTTGGCCCATATTTTGCAACCTGGGCGCAAGGGCGCGGAGAGATACATTCGGCCACACGATTGACATCCAGAACGGAGAACACAGTGAACACCAACCCGCAGTGGCCCAGCCCGCCCGCATCGAAGCAGGCGCATGGCGCGGCAGCGATGGACCTGATCTTCATTGAGGGCTTCGTCGGCGAAACCGTGATCGGAATCCATGAGACGGAACTGCACCGCCCACAGCCCCTGGTCATCGACGTGCACGCCGGCCTTGTGCGGGCTCGCGCCTGCGACACCGACCGCATCAACGACACCATCGACTACGGCGTAGTCTGCGAGCGGCTGCGCCGCCTGCTGGTCGAGCACAAGCTGCGCTTGCTCGAAGCGTTCGCCGAATCCATAGCCGACATTCTGATCAAGGAGTTCGGTGCGGGATGGGTGCGCGTGAAGGTGGTCAAGCCGAAGAAGTTCAGCGACGTGACGGCCGTGGGCGTGATGATCGAACGCCTCGCGTCGGCGGCAGACGACCAGCCTTCGCGCGCCGCCGCCGTGCTGCGCCTGATCGGCTCCGGCATGGTACCTGGCGAGCGCTGACGCGCCCCGACCGTCACATGCACTGCGTTGCGATGATGGGGTGCGAGGGTAAGTACCAGCCGCTCGATGCGATGAGCGTGAGCCGAGCTCCGTAGTTGTGCGCAATCTCGGTCTCGATCCGCCCGCGCAGCGGAGCCCCTCGGTCTTCGGCCACAAGAGCCGCGCGTCAGCCCTGGCGTCGCGAACTGGCAGCCCGATCAAGAATCTTCCCCGGAAAAACGCCCTCTGAATCACTTCGATTCAGAGGGCGTTCATGCGAACCGGGTACCGACTTCAACCGATGTAACCAAGCTCTGGCGCAACCAGCCGACCCGGTTGGTTCGGCTCATCGGCAGTCGATCAATTCGGCGCGAACGGGTGGCTCACACTACCTTTCTTGGAGACCACTTCGGCCGCTGTGGGTGAGCCGGCAACGGCGCGCTTGATCGACTCCTTGACGGCCTGGTAGTTGTAATCCTGGATCTTCTTGTCGTTCTCGGCCAGCCAGTGAATGAACACACCGACGCAAATGAACAGGTTGTCGGCTTCGTCGGCCGGGATGGTGCCGTCTTCGACACAGTCGGCCACCGCCATGGCCACGCCGCGTTGGGCCGGCCCGAACATCTGCACCGCTTGTTTGGCGCCCTTGATCGTGACCTTGTTGAACATCACGGTGGCGGGCTTGGTCAGCAGGTTGGGAGCGATCACTGCGAGCAGCGACGTGAAGCCGTCCTTTTGGTTGGTCAGCGCGTTTGCGAACGCGGTTTCGGCGGGGCTGCCGCGCGGCCCGATCAGCAGATCGATGTGGGCGACCTCATTGCCATCACCGACGAGCGATTCACCGACCATCATGCGATCAATTTTTGCCATGGCTTTTATCTCCTGTATTGCGTTCTGGGGGGGGGTATCACGACACTGGCTCGATTGCCAGCGCGGCTTAGCTAGTATCACGATCCGTGCCATCGTCCACAGGCCCGCGCCGCAAGGCAGGCACGGACAGCGCAGCCGCGGGGCACGAGGGGCTCGTCAGACCCGCGATGAGCAGCGCCGCCACGGTCAGATCGGCCGTGGTGCCCGGGTTGATGCGATCGGCCTTGAGCGAGGCATCCCAGGCGACGAAGTCCGGGTCGACATCGAGCGGGCCGTCACGTTGCATGCGCCGTGCCCAGCCCTGCGCCGCCGTCATGACAATGTGTGCCACGGCCTGGCCATGAATCCGAACAATGTGTGAATCGGCGAAGCGGGCCAGCAGCGTCAGATAAAGGCGCTGCACCGCCGCCGTGGTCAGGGTGTCTGGATGGCCATCGACGAGAGTTTTCATAGGTGAAAACCCTTTTCCGAGCGCTCCGAGACCGAGGTCGAACAGGTCGGTATAAGCGTCGCGGTACTGGCGCGCGACGCTGTCGCGGTGCGCCGCCAGCGCCATTGCGGCACGCAGATCGACGCGCGGCGGCAAGCGCACGTCTTGGTCTGGCGCTGCGCCCAGCCCGCCCGGGTTGGCGCGCGCGATGGCGCGGAAGGTGGCTTGCGCATCCGCCAGGTCGAGTTCGGCAAGCACCGACTCGATCGCCTCGCGCAACGCGGCCGGCGCCACGGCTTCGGGCTGTCGCTCGATCGCCCGTGCGATCGGCGCGCACAGCAGCAGGATACCCAGGTTGGTGTTGCACCCCGCGACCACCCATGTCGCCGCCACGGCCGCCTCGATGCGCTCGCCGACCCGCGCTCCGGGCTCGAACAACGGCCCGGCCGCAGCCTGCGCGCTGGCGATGAACA
>JAYSVE010000390.1:0-1802 GCA_043718725.1 Methylibium sp. | reverse complement strand
GCAGCGGCGCGGGCACCGGCTACCGCTTCGTCGATGCGAGCCACCTCAACCGTTTCAACGTCAGCGCGATCGCCGGCGCGAGCGGCGGCGACACCGGTGTCGCGGGTGCGCTGGCGCTCGGCGTGGCGTTCAGCGATGTCTCGGCCTACATCGACGTGGGCACGCAGGTCACGATCACCGGCGCGAACAGCAGCCTCTCGATCCACGCCGAGAATTTCGTCGAGAACAGCGTCAAGGCCAGTGGCATCCAGGCCGAGGCCGGCAAGTTCGGCATGGGCGCGGCCATCGCCCTCAGCGTCGGTATCGACAAGACCGAGGCCCTGGTGAAAAACGGCGCTGGCTTCAGCGCCACCGTCGATGACGTGACGCTGCTGGCCGAGTCGAAGAATGCCATGGTCACCGCGGCCCAGGGCGGCGGCGCGGGCAAGACGGCGGTGACGCCGGTGTTCGCGATGACCTACGCCGAGAACACGGTCGATGCCAAGCTCGGCACGCTGGCCGTCGCGTCTGCGATGGCCGGTGACGTGGCGCTGACCGCCAGCCACGACGGCGGTGCCGATACCTCGGCCGAGGGCGACACCGCGTCGGGGAACACCGGCGTGGGCATCTCGCTGGCCATCACCGTGGCCACCGACGCCGCCCTCGCCACCACCGCGCGCAACCTCAATGCGGGCGGCGCGATGACTTTCAACGCCAGTTCGCATGCCGTCAACAAGTCGCGCGCCAGGGCCAGCGTGGCCGGCGGCAACGCGACGGATTCAGGCGGTTCGGCGGGCGGCCAGAGCGTGGACCAGCAGGCCTCCAGCCTGACGGGTACCGCCAACCAGCGGGCCAGCAATGCGCGCGTCGGCAGCGGCAATGCCGCCACCACCGGCGCCTCGGCATCCGGACCGGGCGGCGCACCGGTGCAGGTGGCGGGTGCGGTGGGCATCACTTACAGCAAGAGCAGCGCCAAGGCGGAGATTCCGGACACATCCACGATCACTGCCGGGGGCGTACTCACGCTGAAGGCAGAGAACAACACCGACTCCACGGCCGCAGCCGACGGCAGCGCCGTGCGGCCGCTGCACACCTTCGATCCGACCGCTGCCAACGTCGTCAACCTGGCCAACGAGACGATCGACCTGGGCGAGGACCACGGCCTTGCCACCGGGGACGTGGCGACCTACCGCGTCGGCAGCGGCGGCACGGCCATCGGCGGCCTGACCGACGGCAAGATTGTCTATGTGCGCATGGGCACGGGCAGCAGCAGCAATGTCGCGACGCTGTTCGATACCAAAGCGAATGCGCAAGGAAGCGGCACGACGGGCCGCATTGCCCTGAGCGCCGGCGCCGCAGGCACGCTGCACAGCCTCGGCTCGGTGCCCAAGGGCACCGGCGTCGGCATTGCGGTGGCTGTCAACGTTGCCGACGTCGATGCAATCGCGCGCGTCGGCAATGCCGTCATCACGGCCGGTGGCGTGACCGTGCAGGCCTTGACGCACGATGTCGACGGCGACGTCGCGTCCGGCTTCGGCGCCACGGCGCTGAGCGGTGTCAGCGGTGTGGACACCGGCGTGGCCGGTTCGCTGGCGATCAACGTCGGCATGAGCGAGTCGCGGGCGACTCTGGCCGGTGGTGCAACGGTCACCCTGACCAGCCCGGGCAACGTCAGTTTGCAGGCCACCAACAGGGTGGCCAACGACGTCAGCGCCAAGGCCAGCCAGGCCGGCTTCGGCAAGTTCGGCATGGGTGCGTCGATCGCGCTCAACATCGGCGAGACCGATACCGAAGCGAGCATCGGCGTCGATGCCGTCGTCAGC
>JAYSVE010000389.1:0-4181 GCA_043718725.1 Methylibium sp. | reverse complement strand
CACCACCTGCACAAGGCGGTGTTCATCGGCGAGGTCAAGGCCGACGGCCAGTTCAACGTGGTCTGGAAGACGCCCGGCCCGGTGCAGGCCAAGCCGTGGAGCCCGTACATCGCCGGCAACGACACGAAGAAGGACGAGCCCGAGAAGAAGTGATCGCTGCGGCATCCGCTGACCCAATTTCTCAACGCGGATGCCGCTTTCCAGGCCATGAACCGGATGACACGCTGGGTCTTGTGGCTTGCCATTGCCTTTGCCGCGGCGCTGGTGGCGCTGTCGGCGCAGGCCCTCACGCCAGACCAGGCGCGGGCGATGGCCCTGGGGGACGGCGACGCCCGCGCCGCCGCCATCGCGGCGGCCGCCGCCAGCGGCGACCCGTTGGTGCCGGCGTTCTTCCAGGCGCTGCTGGACGACGCCGTCAAGCTCGACGGTGACCGGGTCTTGGTCGTCACCGGCGACAAGGCCAAAGACGCGGCAAGCGGCGCCGCGGTGGCTCTGCCGGACACCGCGGAAGACGTCATCAACAGCAACCGCATCCGGCGCGACATCGAAGCCGCGCTGGCCGCACTGGCGCTGTTTTCGGCCGACGCTGAGTTGCGCGCCGCGGCCATCCGGCAACTGAAGGACCAGATCGATGAGGCCAAGCTGCCCATCGTCGAGAAGGCGCTGGCCGCCGAGACGGTGCCGGCTTTGCAACAGGCGCTTGAGCTGTTGCGCGCGGGTGTGTTGATTGCGTCCAGCGACAAGGTTGTTCGGCTGGCCGCGGCCAAAGCGCTGGCGCAAAGCCATGAGCCTGCTGTGAAGACCTTGCTGCTGGAACGCCTGAAGCCCGGCGTCGAGCCCGAAGCGCAGGTGCGCGTGCAGCTTCAGCTTGCGCTGGGCGCGCTGGAGTCGCGCCTGGCCTGGGGCGAGCGTCTGGGCGTGGTGTTCACCGGCATCAGCCTGGGCTCCATCCTGCTGCTGGTGGCGCTGGGCCTGGCCATCACCTATGGCTTGATGGGCGTCATCAACATGGCGCATGGTGAGTTGATGATGATCGGCGCCTACGCCACGTACCTGGTGCAGAACGCGTTTCGGGCCTACCTGCCCGCCGCCTTTGACGCCTACGTGCTGGTGGCGATTCCGGTCTCGTTCCTCGTCGCCGCGGCGGTCGGTGCGGCGCTGGAGCGCAGCGTGATCCGCTGGCTCTACGGCCGCCCGCTGGAGACGCTGCTGGCCACCTGGGGCATCAGCCTGATCCTGATGCAGACGGTGCGCTCGTTGTTCGGCGCGCAGAACGTGCCGGTCGAAAACCCGGCCTGGCTGTCCGGCGGCGTGGCCGTGATGAGCAACCTGACGCTGCCGTTCAACCGCATCGCCATCATCGCCTTTGCGGCGCTGGTGCTGCTGGGTGTGGCGCTGCTGATTTCGCGCACGCGCCTGGGCCTGTTCGTTCGCGGCGTCACGCAAAACCGGGCCATGGCCGCGTGCGTGGGCGTCAACACGGCGCGCGTCGACACTTATGCGTTTGCGCTCGGGTCCGGCATCGCCGGGCTGGCCGGATGCGCGCTGGCGCAGGTCGGCAATGTGGGGCCGGACCTGGGGCAGGGCTACATCGTCGACTCCTTCATGGTGGTGGTGCTGGGCGGCGTCGGCCAGCTTGCCGGCACGGTCTACGCGGCCCTCGGCCTGGGCGTGTTGAACAAGCTGCTCGAAGGCTGGCAGGGCGCGGTGCTGGCCAAGATCATGGTGCTGGTGTTCATCGTCATCTTCATCCAGAAGCGGCCGCAAGGCATCTTCGCGATGAAGGGCCGCAGTGCCGAGGCGTGACCGATGAGCGCGGTCCTGCCCAACCCTTCAATCATCCATCCGGCGGCCGGGCGCGGACGGCTCAGCGGCAAGGGTGGGTGGCCGCTGTTGGCGATCACCCTCATGGTGGGCGTGCTGGTGCCGGTGCTCAACCTGGCGCTGCCGGTGGGCCACGCGCTGCACATGAGCGACTTTGCCGTGTCGCTGGTGGCCAAGATCATGTGCTACGCCATGTGCGCGTTGGCGATGGACCTGATCTGGGGCTACTGCGGCATCCTGAGCCTGGGCCACGGCATGTTCTTCGCGCTCGGCGGCTATGTGATGGGCATGTACCTGATGCGCCAGATCGGTCGCGACGGCAACTACCAGAGCGACCTGCCGGACTTCATGGTGTTCCTCGACTGGAAGACGCTGCCCTGGCACTGGGCCTTGAGCGACTCGTTCATCGCGACCTTGGCACTGGTGGTGCTGGTGCCGGGCTTGCTGGCCTTCGTGTTCGGCTACTTTGCGTTCCGCTCGCGCATCAAGGGCGTGTACTTTTCCATCATCACGCAGGCCATGACCTATGCGGCGATGCTGCTGTTCTTTCGCAACGAAACCGGCTTCGGCGGCAACAACGGCTTCACCGATTTCAAGCGCATCCTGGGGTTCGCGATCGCCACGCCTTCGACCCGCATGAGCCTCTTTGTGCTCACCGGCCTGGTCTTGATCGGCTTCTTCCTGTTCGCCCGCTGGCTGGTCGGCACCAAGTTCGGCCGCGTGCTGCAGGCCATCCGCGACGCCGAAAGCCGCGTCATGTTCACCGGCTACGACCCGCTGCGCTACAAGCTCAGCATCTGGGTCATCTCGGCGGTGATGTGCGGCATTGCCGGCGCGCTGTACGTGCCGCAGGTGGGCATCATCAACCCGAGCGAAATGTCGCCGGCGGCCGGCATCGAGATCGCCATCTGGGCGGCCGTGGGCGGGCGCGGCACGCTGGTCGGCCCCATCGTCGGCGCATTCTTCGTCAACGGCGCGAAGAGCTGGTTCACGCAGGTGTTTCCCGAAGTCTGGCTGTACTTTCTGGGGGCGCTGTTCATCGCGGTGACCCTGTTCCTGCCGCAGGGCATCATTGGCCTGGTGCGCAAGATCAGGGAGCGCAGGCCATGACGCCGGACCTGATGGAGGCCGGCGCCCAGTTGCGCGAGAAGAAAGCGCGCGAGCTGGGCAACCCGGCCGGCACCTCCGGCGGCAGCACCAGCTATGGCCGCGTGGTGCATGCCGGCGAGCTGGATGTGGCGCATGGCGCGATCCTGTACCTGGACGACATCACCGTCAGTTTCGACGGCTTCAAGGCGCTCAACGCCTTGTCGCTCAGCATCAGCGCCGGCGAGCTGCGCTGCATCATCGGCCCCAATGGCGCGGGCAAGACGACGCTGATGGATGTGATCACCGGCAAGACCCGCCCCGACGCGGGCCGGGCGTTTTTCGGCTCCACGATCGACCTGCTGCGCCTGCGTGAGAACGCGATCGCCTCGATCGGCATCGGCCGCAAGTTCCAGAAGCCCACGGTGTTCGAGCGCTTGAGCGTGTTCGAGAACCTGGAGCTGGCGCTCAAGGCCGACCGTGGTGTCAGGGCGGCGATGGGGTTCCGCCTGAACGGCGAGCAGCTCGACCGCATCGGCGCGATGCTGTCGCTGATCCACCTGAAAGACAGTGCCCAGCGCATTGCCGGGTTGCTGTCGCATGGCCAGAAGCAGTGGCTGGAGATCGGCATGCTGTTGATGCAGGACCCCAAGCTGCTGCTGCTCGACGAGCCGGTGGCCGGCATGACCGACGAGGAAACCGAGCGCACGGCCGAGCAGTTCTTGTCTCTGGAAGGCAGCCACTCGCTGGTGGTGGTGGAGCACGACATGAAGTTCATCGGCGCGTTGACGCAAGGCAAGGCGTCGAAGAAAGTCACGGTGTTGCACGAGGGCAGCGTGCTGGCGCAGGGGTCGTTGGCCGAGGTGCAGGGCAATGAGTCGGTGGTCCAGGTCTACCTGGGGCGATGATGCTTGAAGTCGAAGGCGTCAACCAGTACTACGGCGGCTCGCACATCCTGCGAAACCTGGCGTTCGAAGCCAGCATCGGCGAAGTCACCGTGGTGCTCGGCCGCAATGGCGTCGGCAAGACCACCTTGCTGAAAAGCCTGATGGGTGTGGTGCCGGTCAAGACCGGCAGCATCCGTTTCGATGGCCACGACATCACCCGTGACCCGCCCTTTGAGCGGGTGCGCAAAGGCATGGGCTACGTCCCCCAGGGCCGTGAAATCTTCGGCCGCCTGACGGTCGAAGAGAACCTGCGCATGGGCCTGGCCTACAAGCCCGGTGGCACGCCCCTGCCGCCCGAGTTGTTCGAACTGTTTCCGGTGCTCA
>JAYSVE010000388.1:0-4183 GCA_043718725.1 Methylibium sp. | reverse complement strand
GTCCGCCGTGGCCATTGCCTACACCGACAAACTGATGGCGCGCATCCCGGCGCCGCCCAAGGAAGCCGGCACAGGCAACTACTCGGCGCATTGACCCGAATCGCCGCGCGGCGCCCACCACAGCAGGCCGATCCCCAGCAACGCCGACAGCAGCGAACCCCCGAGCACCCCGAGTTTCAACTGCGTGATCAGCTCATCGCCCTGGCCTTGGAACGCCAGGCCGCCGATGAACAGGCTCATCGTGAACCCGATGCCGCACAACACGCAAACCGCGAAGAACTGAAGCCGCGAGGCGCCAGCGGGCAAGGTCGCGCCGCCAAAGCGCAGCATCAGCCAAGAAGCACCGAATACACCCAAGGCCTTGCCCAGCAGCAACCCCAGGACGATGCCCATGGGCACCGGCAGCGCCAGGCTCTGCAATGAAACGCCCTGCAGCGACACGCCCGCGTTGACGAAGGCGAACAACGGCAATACGACGAACGCCACCCATGGATGCAGGGCCTGTTCGGCGCGGTGCAAGGGCGAGCCGCCACGGTCGTCGGACAGCGGAATGGCCAGCGCCGTCACCACCCCCGCCAGCGTCGGGTGCACGCCCGACTTGAGCACGAACACCCAGATCAACAGGCCGAGCACCACGTACGGCGCCATGGCCGTGACGCGCAGGCGGTTCAGTGCCAGCAACAGCGCAACACCGAGGCCAGAGGCCGCCAGCATGGTCAGCGACAGTTGATCGGTGTAGGCCACCGCGATCACAACAATGGCCCCCAGGTCGTCGATGATCGCCACAGCGGCCAGAAACACCTTCAGCGACGCGGGCACCCGGCGGCCCAGCAGCATCAACACGCCCAACGCGAAGGCGATGTCGGTCGCGGCCGGGATGGCCCAGCCGCGCATCGCCACCGGGTCGCCCCGGTTGATGGCCGAATAGATCAATGCCGGCACCACCATCCCACCCAGCGCCGCACCCGCCGGCAGCAGCGCCTGGCGCAGGTCGGACAGCTCGCCCTCCAGGGTCTCGCGCTTGAGTTCGAGGCCGACGACAAAGAAGAACACCGCCATCCACAGGTCGTTGACCCAGACCACCAGCGGCTTTTGCAACACCAGCGCCTCGCCGAGGCGCAATTCGCCGGGCAACCGCACGAAAGCCTGGTAGTCGGCGCTCCAGGGCGAGTTGCTGGCGATCAACGCCAACAGCGCCGCCAGCGCCAGCGCGACGCCACCGGCCGATTCGGACTGGATGAAATGACGGATGCCTGTCAGCAAGGCCCAACCCCTGGTTCAGTAAACTTGCGCGCACGCCGCCCAGCGGGCCCGCACCGTCATCGAACCGCCGCGCGCAGCCTGCGATTGTTCCCCAACTCGATTCACCCTTTCATCTCGCAACCCACGAGAACCCCATGACCATCATCCGCCAACAAGACCTCGTTGAAAGCGTCGCGGCCGCGCTGCAATACATCAGCTACTACCACCCGGTCGACTACATCCAGCATCTGGCCCGGGCCTACGAGGGCGAGCAAAGCCCGGCCGCCAAGGATGCCATCGCGCAGATCCTGACCAATTCGAGGATGTGCGCCGAAGGCAAACGCCCGATCTGCCAGGACACCGGCATCGTCAACGTCTTCCTCAGGATCGGCATGGACGTGCGCTGGCAAGGCTTTGCCGGCAGCGTCGAAGACGCCGTCAACGAAGGCGTGCGACGCGCCTACAACCACGCCGACAACAAGCTGCGCGCGTCCATCGTCGCCGACCCGCAGTTCGAGCGCCGCAACACCCAGGACAACACGCCCGCCGTCGTCCATATGACTGTGGTGCCCGGCAACACGGTCGATGTGCAAGTGGCGGCCAAGGGCGGCGGGAGCGAAAACAAGAGCAAGTTCGTGATGTTGAACCCCAGCGACAGCCTGGTCGACTGGGTCATGAAAACCGTGCCCACCATGGGCGCCGGCTGGTGCCCGCCGGGCATGCTGGGCATTGGCATCGGCGGCACCGCCGAAAAGGCGATGCTGATGGCCAAGGAATCGCTGATGGAGCCCATCGACATGTTCGAACTCAAGCGGCGCGGCCCGCAGAGCAAGCTCGAAGAACTGCGCATCGAACTGTGCGACAAGGTCAACGCACTGGGCATCGGCGCGCAAGGCCTGGGCGGCCTGACGACCGTGCTCGACGTGAAGATCGCGACCTACCCGACCCACGCCGCCGGCAAACCGGTGGCGATGATCCCGAACTGTGCCGCCACCCGCCACGCGCATTTCGTGCTTGACGGCAGCGGCCCGGCGTACATCGAGCCGCCCAGCCTGGACCTGTGGCCCGATGTGCAATGGACGCCCGACTACGTCAAGTCGAAAAAGGTCAATCTCGACACCCTGACTCAGGCCGAAGTGGCGAGCTGGAGACCCGGTGACACCTTGCTGCTGAGTGGCAAGATGCTGACCGGCCGCGACGCCGCGCACAAGCGCATCCAGGACATGCTGGCCAGGGGAGAAAAGCTGCCGGTGGACTTCACCAACCGCGTCATCTACTACGTCGGCCCGGTCGATCCGGTGCGCGACGAGGTCGTCGGCCCGGCCGGCCCGACCACCGCCACCCGCATGGACCAGTTCACCGAGATGATGCTGGCGCAGACCGGACTCATCGGCATGATCGGCAAGGCCGAGCGTGGCCCCACCGGCATCGAGGCGATCAAGAAACACAGATCAGCCTACCTGATGGCCGTGGGCGGTGCGGCCTACCTGGTGGCCAAGGCCATCAAGCAGGCCAGCGTGGTCGGCTTTGCCGACCTGGGCATGGAAGCCATCTACGAGTTCGATGTGCGCGACATGCCGGTGACGGTGGCCGTCAGCTCCGACGGCACGTCGGTGCACATCACCGGGCCGAAAGAATGGCAGGCACGCATCGGCAAGATTCCCATCGCGGTCGCCTGAAGGCGGCGCAACCCGGCCCGCGCTCACCCGCGCGGATGGTGCGCGGCGTGCAACAGCCGCAGGCGCTCGCGAGCGACGTGGGTGTAGATGGTGGTCGTCGAAATATCCGAATGGCCCAGCAGCATCTGCACGGCGCGCAGGTCGGCACCGTGGTTGAGCAAATGGGTGGCAAAGGCATGCCGCAAGGTGTGCGGTGACAACGGCACCGTGATCCCCGCCTTCAAGGCATGCGCCTTGATCAGCTTCCAGAACATCTGGCGCGTCATCGGCCCGCCGCGACCGGTCACGAACAGCGCGTCACTGGAATGCCCCTTCAGGATGGACGCCCTGGCCTGCGCGATGTATCGGTTCAACCAGGCATGCGCCTCTTCGCCGAACGGCACCAGGCGTTCCTTCGCGCCCTTGCCGGTGACGCGCACGGCGCCTTCGGTGAGCCCCAGGTGGACGGTCTTGAACGTCACCAACTCGCTCACCCGCAGGCCGCTGGCGTACATCAACTCCAGCATGCTGCGGTCGCGCAAACCGAGTGGGGTTTCGATGTCCGGGGCGCCGAGCAGGCTCTCGACCTGAGCCTCGCTCAGGATTTTTGGAACCCGCAAGGCCTGCTTCGCGGCCAGCAGCTTCAAGGTCGGGTCGGCGGCCAATCGGCGCTCGCGCAGGGCCCAGCGGAAATAGCGCCGAAAGACAGTCAGGCGCCGGTTCGTGCTGGTCGCCTTGCTGCCGGCGTGGCGCGCCACGGCGTATTCGCGCAGCAGCGCCTCGGAGGTCTCGTCCAGGCCGCGGTTTGGCGCGCCGGCCAGCCACTTGACGTAGAGCGTCAGGTCGCGGCGGTAGGCGGCGAGGGTGTTGGCCGACAAACCGTCCTCGATCCACACGGCATCGATGAAGCTGTCGATGGCGGCCTGGCTGGCTTGGAATGCGTCCATGCGCTCTCAGCAACGACAGTGCCGCACGGGTGGCTGCACGGGACCGGGGCGGTCAGTCGATCTTCAGCTTCTGCTGCTCGACGACCTGCTTGTAGACCGCGAACTCCGCCGCGATCTGTGCGCCGAACTGCTCGGGCGTGTTGGCCACGATCAGCGAGCCGGTGTCTTCGATTCGTTTCTTCACGCCGGCATCCTCCAGCGCCTTGCGGACGGCCGAACTGACCTTGTCGACCACCTCTTTGGGCGTCCCCTTGGGTCCCAGCACACCGTAGTAGGCCATGCGATTGACCGGCTCCAGGCCGACCTCCTTGAAAGTCGGAACGTTCGGCAGCGCGG
>JAYSVE010000387.1:0-1805 GCA_043718725.1 Methylibium sp. | reverse complement strand
GCGCTGATCACCCGCGTCCGTGCGCCGTATGAGTCCAGGCTGGCCGACAAGCTGGCCGTCACCGACGGCTTGCTGTACCGGCGCGGCAACTTCAACGGTTCGTGGGACCAATTGATCTGCGACGCGCTGATGGACGTGCAAAACGCAGAGATCGCTTTCTCGCCGGGCTTTCGCTGGGGCACCAGCCTACTGCCGGGCGACACCATCACGCGCGAATTGATGATGGACCAGTTGGCCATCACCTACCCTTACGCCACGCTCAATGAAATGACCGGCGAGACCATCAAGACCGTCCTGGAGGACGTGGCCGACAACCTGTTCAACCCCGACCCGTATTACCAGCAGGGCGGCGACATGGTGCGCGTCGGCGGCCTGGCCTACACCTGCGATCCGGCCGCGACGATGGGCCGGCGCATCAGCGACATGCGCCTGGGCGGCAAACCCATAGCAGCCGACAAGAAGTACAGGGTGGCGGGCTGGGCGCCGGTGAGTGAGGAGGCCCGCACCGCGCCCGGCAACAAGCCGGTGTGGGACGTGGTCGAGGGCTGGCTCAAGGCGCAGGGCGGGCGTGTCAAGCCGCGCACCATCAACAGCCCCAGGCTGGTCGGCATGGCCGGCAACCCGGGCAGGGTGGGGTGAAGGTTAGGCCCAACGGCAGGCTGGGCTGGCGCGCACTCGCCACAGGCTGGCTGGTCGCGCTGGCGCACCTGTCGGTCGCGCAGGCCGCGGACCACCCGGTGCGCGCCAGGAACGTGGCGCCCGACATCTGGTTCGTCGAGGGCCAGGCGGCCATGGGCTCGGCGGCGAACCGCAACTTCATCTCGAACGCCGGTTTCGTGGTCACCGGCGACGGCGTTGTCGTGATCGATGCGCTCGGCTCGCCGACCCTGGCCGAGGAGCTGATCGCCGAGATCCGCCGGGTCACGCCGCAGCCGATCCGCTTTGTCATCGTCACGCACTACCACGCCGACCACATCTACGGCCTGCAGGCGTTCAAGGCGGCCGGCGCGACGATCGTGGCGCATCGGGCCGGGCTCGACTACATCGGCTCCGACACGGCGCGCCTGCGGCTCGAAGCCAGTCGCCAGGACTTGTTTCCGTGGATCGACGAGAAGACCCGGGTGCTGGGCGCCGACCGCTGGCTGGATGCGGACGACACTTCCCTGCGGGTCGGCTCGGTCGAGTTTCAGATCCGCCATGTTGGGCCGGCACACACCTCGGAGGACCTCGTCGTTTATTTGCCCCAGCGCGGCGTGATGTTTGCCGGCGACGTGGTGTTCCAGGGCCGCATTCCCTTCGTCGGCCAGGCCGACAGCCGGCAATGGATCGCCTCGCTGACGCAACTGATGGCCATCAAGGCGCGCCTGGTGGTCCCCGGCCACGGGCCGCTGTCCTCCGACCCCGCGGCCGACCTGGACCTGACACGCGCCTACCTGGTGTACTTGCGCAAGACCATGGGCGACGCGGCGCGCGAGCTCGAGCCGTTCGACGCGGCCTACGCCCGCACCGACTGGTCGCGCTTCGAGCACCTGCCGCTGTTCAAGGCGGTCAACCGCATGAATGCCTACAACACCTATCTGTTGATGGAGTGGCAGGGGCCGAGATGATGCGCAATTGCGTTCAAGCGCATAAGGGCGAACAGCGGCTTGCGGCCATCGAGGAACTCCCGATGCGAAGTAGGTGATGGTCTGCAATCAGGCTTCAACCGGGCACCCACTGCGCAGGATCGGTCTGCAGGACGCGACCCAGAGCTGAACTAGCTAGAAAGTCTCGAACTCGCCGCCTTGCAGCCGACATCCCGATCC
>JAYSVE010000386.1:0-4188 GCA_043718725.1 Methylibium sp. | reverse complement strand
GCCCGTTCATCGGCCGTCAGGTAGGTTCGCAACTCGATCGCAATGGTACTCCAAAAGATACCATCACGGACGAGCAGCATTCATCGAGATCATTCTGCCCTTCCTGATCTCGGGATTCGAGCAAAAGGCAGCCCAGTCCTTCATCAGTCGGCGCCGCTTCTCGAACAAGTCGCCTCGTCGGTACGCAGCTTCAACCTTGTCGCTGATGGCATGTGCCAGCGCCATTTCAGCCACCGCACGGGCGCAGTTCGTGCGCTCGGTATACCAGACGCGGAAGCTGGACTGGACCGAAAGCCATGCGGTACGGCGTCGGCTTTCATCCGGCGCGGCACGATACCGTCTCTGACCATGGCACGTGCCTCGCGCGCGGCTTCTCGCGCGCCGGCGAGCGAAACATCCGGGAACCCGCGCAGACCCATGTCGCGACGCTTGTCGCCGACCTGAACACGAAGAACCATGGCAAGCCGTGAAACGGCTGGGCACAACGAACTTGGCTGAAAGCCAGTATTCATGCGGGTTACAGAGGGATTTTTGGGATGCCGTGAGACGACGTGAAACGTCGCACTGGCGGAAGCGGTGAGATTCGAACTCACGGAGGATTTAAACCCTCGCCGGTTTTCAAGACCGGTGCCTTCAACCGCTCGGCCACGCTTCCCAAACTTGAGGCGGCAATTCTATCGGGTGGGCAACCGACCCAGCGACTTCAGGCGGGTAGCTGTTGCTGGTCGCAGTGCACCTGTGCAATGTCGCGGCGGCCCGCGTCGATGCGCACCGCCGTCAGTTGACCGCCCCAGACGCAACCGGTGTCCAGCGCCAGCAGGTCGGGGCGGTTGATCAGGCCCAGCGTCGACCAGTGCCCAAACGCCACCGGCGTGCCCTGGGTTCGCCGGCCCGGCGCGTCGAACCAGGGAAAGAAACCCGGCGGTGCCGCGTCGGCGCCTTCCTTGGTGCTCAGGTCGAGGGTGCCGTCGGCGGCGCAGAAGCGGATGCGGGTCAGCACGTTGATGATCAGGCGCAGCCGCGCCGGGCCGCTCAGCCCGGATGACCACTGCACCGGTTCGTTGCCGTACATGACGCTGAGAAACTCGCCCAGGTCGGGGCCGCGCAGCACCGCCTCGACTTCGCCGGCCCGTTGCAGCGTGGTCGTCACGTCCCACTGCGGCAGCACGCCGGCGTGCACCATCAGCCAGCCGTCAGCGAACAGGGCCATGGGCCGCTGGCGCAGCCAGGCGATCGATTCGTCGCGGTCGGGTGCCTGCAGGATCTCGGCCAAGGTGTCGTTGCGCTGCAGGCGCCGCCCGCCAAAGGCCACCGCCAGCAAGTGCAGGTCGTGGTTGCCGAGCAGGCAGACGGCGGCGTCGCCAAGGGCCCGCAGGCGTCGCAGCGTGGCGAGCGACTGCGGGCCGCGATTGACCAGGTCGCCCAGCACATAGAGGCGGTCGCGCGACGGCGAAAAGGAAATCTTCTCCAGCAGGCGGTCCAGGGCATCGCAGCAACCCTGCACGTCGCCGATCAGGTAATTCATGGGGGGATTCTGCTACGCTGTGCTCCCCTCGTTGCGCGCCCCTCGCATGGACGTTGCCCTGCTGATTTTTCTGATTCTGCTCAACGCCATGTTCGCCATGTCCGAAATGGCGCTCACCGCCAGTCGCAAGGCGCGCCTGGCCGTGATGGTGGAAACCGGCGACGCCGGTGCGCAGGCGGCGATGGAGTTGCACGACAACCCGACCAAGTTCTTGTCGACGGTGCAGATCGGCATCACCTCCATCGGCATCCTCAACGGCATCGTCGGCGACGCGGCGTTCTCGGCGCCCTTTGCGCGGTGGTTGCAGGCGACGTTTGCGATCCAGGACCGCGCCGCCGACCTTTCGGCCACGGCCATGGTCGTGGTGGTCATCACCTTCCTGACCATCATCTTCGGCGAGCTGGTGCCCAAGCGCGTCGGCCAGATGTACCCCGAGAACGTGGCGCGGCTGGTGTCGCGCCCGATGGAGTGGCTGTCGATGATCGCCCGGCCCTTTGTGCGGCTGCTCACGGTGTGCACCGAAGCGACGCTGCGCATGCTGGGCATTCGCGGCGAGCCGGACCGCAGCGTGACCGAAGAGGAAATCAAGGCCAGCCTCGAAGAGGGCCTGGACGCCGGCGTGATCGAGGCCCATGAGCACCTGATGGTGCGCAACGTGTTTCGGCTGGACGACCGCCTGGTCGGCTCGATGATGATCCCGCGCGCCGAAATCGTCTGGCTCGAGGCCAGCGCCGCGCATGACGATGTTTTGCGCGCCATCGCCGACGAAGAGCATTCGCGCTACCCGGTGTGCCGCGGCGGGCTGGACGACGTGCTGGGTGTCATCTCGGCGCAGAACCTGCTGCAGCAGGCCATGAAAGGCCAGCCGCTGGAGTTGACGCAAGGCCTGTTGGCACCGGTGTTCGTGCCCGAAACCTTGTCGGGCATGGAGTTGCTGGAGCATTTTCGCGGCTCCGCGGCGCAGTTTGTGTTCGTGGTCGACGAGTACGGCGAAGTGCAGGGCATGATCACGGTTCGCGACGTGCTGGAGGCGATCACCGGCGAGTTCACCCCGCCCTTGGCCGAAGATGCCTGGGCGGTGCAGCGGCTCGATGGCAGTTGGCTGTTCGACGGGCTCATCCCGGTGCCCGAATTGAAGGACCGCTTGGGGCTGAAAGAGGTGCCCGAGGAGGACAAGGGGCGGTACAACACCCTCGCCGGGATGATCATGCTGTTGCTCGGCAAGGTGCCCAGCACCACCGATTCGGTCGAGTGGAGCGGCTGGCGCTTCGAGGTGGTCGACCTGGACGGCAAACGGGTCGACAAGGTGCTGGCCAAGGCGCTGCCGCCGGAGGCCGAGATGGTCAGTCCATGAGCGCGCCGGGCGGGGTTGCCGCGCGCACGGCGGCGGGCGCTGCACAGCGCCTGTCCGGCCTGGTGCTGGCGGCAGCGATCGCCGGCTGCGCGACGTCGCGTCCGGCCGTCGTGCCGATGAAAACCTTGAGCGATCGTTCGGCCTGCGCGGCGCGGGCCGGCACGCTGGTCGTGTTGCTGCCCGGCGCCCACAGCGCACCCGAGGAGTTTGTCGCCGAGGGCTTCGTCACGGCCCTGCGCTCGCGCGCGGTGGCCGCCGACGTCGTCATCGCCGATGCCCACCTGGGTTACTTCAGCGACGGCAGCGCCATCACCAGGCTGCGCGAAGACGTGGTGCTGCCGGCACGCGCCGCGGGCTACCGCAGCATCTGGCTGGTGGGCGTTTCGCTCGGCGGCTTCGTCGCCCTGGTGTATGCCGCACGCCATGGTGGCGAGATCGACGGCGTCTTTGCGATCGCGCCCTACCCGGGCACGCCGGCACTGCAGCGCGAGATCCATGACGCAGGCGGCCCGCGCGCCTGGCGCAGCGCCAACAACGGCATGAGCGTGGACCACCCGGAGCGCGCCCTCTGGGCCTGGTTGGGGGCGACGCAGGCGCAGCGCAAGCCGCCGGTCTACCTGGGTTACGCGCGTGGCGACCGGTTTGCCGACGGCCTGCAGGTGATGGGCAGCACCATGCCGGCGGCCCAGGTCGCAACCGTCCCCGGCGGCCACGAGTGGGCGCCCTGGCGCACCTTGTGGAACGGCTGGCTCGATCGAGGCTTGCTTGACCTCGCGTGCCCGGCGCCAGGCCGCGTCGGCTCTTGACGCCGCTCTCAGCCATCGCGTTCCGATGCCGCGCTGTGGGCGCCAATTTCTTTTCGTGAGCCTGCCCATGCACCAGATTCCGTTGCCGCCGCCGATTCGCAAACCTGTCCCACGTTGCCCATGACCAGCGCCCACCACGATGTCGTGATCATGGGTGGCGGGCTGGCGGGCCTGACGCTGGCGTTGCAGTTGAAAGCGCGCTTTGCCGACATCAGCGTGCTGGTGCTCGAACGCCGCGTCCACCCGGTGCCGGTGGCCACCCACAAGGTGGGCGAATCAACGGTCGAGATCGGCGCCCATTACTTCGACACCGTGCTCGGCTTGAAGCCGCATTTGCAAGAGCACCAGTTGCGCAAGTTCGGCTTTCGCTTCTTCTTCTCGGAAGGGCGCCGCGACATCGACCAGGTCACCGAGCTGGGCGCGAGCCAGCCGCTCGCGGTGCCCGCCTACCAGCTCGACCGCGGCATCTTCGAGAACCACCTGGCCGAAGAGGCGCAGCGCCG
>JAYSVE010000385.1:0-1807 GCA_043718725.1 Methylibium sp. | reverse complement strand
AGGCCTCCAGCGCGAGCTGGCTGGCCTTGCGGCTCGCCACGGTCTGGGCCTGGGTGTGGGCGGCGACGGCGGCGTCGACGGCGCACTGGGCCCAGCCCGGAGGCAGTTGGCCGTGCATTCGCCGCGCATATTCGGCCGCGAGGTCCGGGTGGGCTGCCTTGTACAGCGCGAACCTGGTGTCCCATTGGGCCTCGACCGCCAGGCCGCGAGACCTGGCGTCCCAATGTGAATAGGCGGCTTCGGGAATCACGAAGGGTTCGTGCGCCCAGCCCAGCGCGGCGCGGGTGAGCTTGATCTCGTCGGCGCCCAGCGCCTCGCCATGCGCCTTGGCCGTGCCGGCGCGGTTCGGCGAGCCTTGGCCGATGCGGGTCTTGCAAGCGATCAGCGTCGGCTTGTCGGAGCGCTTGGCATGGGCGATCGCGGCGTCGACCGCGTCCGCGTCGTGGCCGTCGATTGCGGCCAGCACGTTCCAGCCGCAGGCCTCGAAGCGCTTCGGCGTGTCGTCGATGAACCAGGGCGCCACCTGGCCATCGATGGAGATGCCGTTGTCGTCGTACAGCGCGATCAGCTTGTTCAGGCGCCAGGCGCCGGCCAGCGCGCAGGCCTCGTGACTGATGCCCTCCATCAGGCAGCCGTCGCCCAGGAAGACGTAGGTGTGGTGGTCGACCACGGTGTGGTCTTCGCGGTTGAATTCCTGCGCCAGCAGCTTCTCGGCCAGCGCCATGCCCACCGCGTTGGCGAGGCCCTGGCCGAGCGGGCCGGTCGTCGTCTCGACCCCCGGCGTCAAACCGTACTCCGGGTGGCCCGGCGTCTTGCTGTGGAGTTGGCGGAAGTTGCGCAACTCGCTCATCGGCAGGTCGTAGCCGGTGAGGTGCAGCAACGCGTACAGCAGCATGGAGGCGTGGCCGTTGGACAGCACGAAGCGGTCGCGGTCGGGCCAGGACGGGTTGGTCGGGTTGTGGCGCAGGTGTCGGCCCCACAGCGCCACCGCGATCTCGGCCATGCCCATGGGGGCACCCGGGTGGCCCGAGTTGGCCTGTTGCACGGCGTCCATCGCCAGGGCGCGGATGGCGTTGGCCATCAGCTCGGTCTGGCCCGCAGGCGCAAGGGGGGTGGGGGGGTTGCTGGACATGCGGGTCCCGGGTGGGGTGGCTGTGGCTTGCCGTCGACGGCGTCGGGCAGGGAGAGGCGGCATTTTAGAGGCCGATGCGCCACGCCGCCGCCCGGATAATCCGGCCCATGCAAGGCCTGCACCTCACCGCCGACCTGCGCGGCTGCCCCACCGACCGCGCGCTGATGACCGACACCCAGACGCTGCGCACGCTGTGTCTCGGTGCCGTCGGTGCCGCGGGGCTGCAACCGGTGGGCAGCTTGTTCCATCGCTTCGAGCCGTTGGCCGGCGTGGCCGCCACCGCGCCGCTGGGCATCACCGGCGTGGTGCTGCTGGCCGAGTCGCACCTGGCGGTGCACACCTGGCCGGAGATCGCCTCGGTCACGCTCGATGTGTATGTGTGCAACCTGGGTGCCGATAACACGGCGCGCGCGCACAGCCTGATGGCCGCGCTGCTGGCGGCCTTCGAGCCCGCTCGGGTCGATCGCCATGCCTTGCTGCGCGGCCAGTCGGGTGAGGCGCCATGAAGGCCATCCTGTTGGCGGCCGGGCGCGGCGAACGCATGCGGCCGCTGACCGACCAATGCTCCAAGCCGCTGTTGAAGGTACGCGGCAAAGCGCTGATCGAATGGCACCTCGAAGCGCTGGCGCGCGGCGGGGTGTGCGAGGTGGTGGTCAACACGGCGTGGCTGGAGGA
>JAYSVE010000384.1:0-1807 GCA_043718725.1 Methylibium sp. | reverse complement strand
CCGGCGTGGTCGGCGTGAACGCCGGCGGCAAGCTGAAACTGCACATCGTCAAGGTGTTCGGCGCGGCCGGCTGGGCCTACTCGTCGACCCTGACCTCGGCCGCCAACCAGTGCGGCACGGCCGGCGCCAACGTGATCTCGATGTCCCTGGGCGGCGCCCGCTCGACCAAGACCGAGCAGCGCGCCTTCGACACGCTGCAAAAGAAGGGCGTGCTGTCGATCGCCGCCGCCGGCAATGACGGCAACTCGGCCATCTCGTTCCCGGCCGGTTACGCCAGCGTGATGATGGTGGCGGCAGTCGACGAGAACAAGGCCTGGGCCACGTTCTCGCAGTTCAACAGCAAGGTCGAAATCGCCGCGCCTGGCGTGTCGGTGCTCTCGACCGTGCCGATGAACGCCGGCACCGAGCCGGCGCTGACCGTGGGCGCCACCGGGTACGCCCCCGGCGGCATGGACGGCTCGCCGGTCGCCTCGGCCACCGCGCCGCTGGCCGATTTCGGCCTGGGCGACGTCGGCAACGGCGCCGTGGCCGGCAAGGTGTGCCTGATTGCGCGCGGCGCGATCGACTTCGGCACCAAGGTGCTGAACTGCCAGAACAGCGGCGGCGTCGGCGCGGTCATCTACAACAACGTGGCAGGCGGCTTTGCCGGCACCACCGGCACCATCGTCACGTCGATCCCGTCGGTGACCGCCTCGGACAGCGAAGGCGCCGCGCTGATGGCCCAGCTGGGCCAGAGCGCCACCGTGGCCAACAAGCCAAGCAGCTACGCCTATTACAACGGCACCTCGATGGCCACCCCGCACGTGTCGGCCGTGGCCGCGCTGGTGTGGAGCTACACGCCAGGCTGCACCGGCGCGCAGATCCGCACCTCGCTGAACTTGTCGGCGCAAGACCTGGGCACCGCTGGCCGCGACACCAAGTTCGGCTTCGGGCTGGTGCAGGCGAAAGCGGCCAAGGACCGTATCGCAGCGCTGGGCTGCGGCAAGTAAGCCTCGCCTACGGCAGCACGGAAAAAGGACGCTTCGGCGTCCTTTTTTTTGCGCTGCAGCGTTAGCCGGCGGCAGTCCTACTATAATGGTTCCTTTCGCAAAACTACCACTGACAACCATGGAATTAGCCAAGTCCTTCGAGCCCGCCGCCATTGAACAATTCTGGCGCACGGAATGGGAAAAACGCGGGTACTTCGCCGCCACCCTCGACCCGTCCAAGCCGTCGTTCTCGATCCAGCTGCCGCCGCCCAACGTGACGGGCACCCTGCACATGGGCCATGCGTTCAACCAGACCATCATGGACGGGCTGACCCGCTACTACCGGATGCGCGGCCATAACACCGCCTGGATCCCGGGCACCGACCATGCCGGCATCGCCACCCAGATCGTGGTCGAGCGCCAGCTCGATGCGCAGAAGATCTCGCGCCACGACCTGGGACGCGAAAAGTTCGTCGAAAAAGTCTGGGAGTGGAAGGAAAAGTCGGGCAACATTATCACCGGCCAGATGCGCCGCATGGGCACCTCGCCCGACTGGGCGCGCGAATACTTCACGATGGACGAGCCGCGCTCAAAGGTCGTCACCGACGTCTTCGTGCGCTTGTTCGAGCAGGGCCTGATCTACCGCGGCAAGCGCCTGGTGAACTGGGATCCGAAGCTGGGCACCGCGGTGTCCGACCTGGAAGTGGTCTCCGAAGAAGAAGACGGATCGATGTGGTTCATCCGCTATCCGCTGGCCGACGGCAGCGGTTCGATCACGGTGGCCACCACGCGCCCCGAGACCATGCTGGGCGACGTCGCCGTGGCGGTCGACCCGACCG
>JAYSVE010000383.1:0-1807 GCA_043718725.1 Methylibium sp. | reverse complement strand
AGGGTTTGGCGGCCGTCGACGCCGGCCCCGATCTGCGCGCCACGCTGCGGCCGTATCAGCAGATCGGCCTTCGCTGGCTGCACCTGCTGTCGCGTCTGCGCCTGGGCGCCTGCCTGGCCGACGACATGGGTCTGGGCAAGACCATCCAGGTGCTGGCTCTGCTGCTGGTACGAAAACGCGCCGAAGGCCCGGCCCCGAGCCTGCTGGTGGCGCCGGCCTCGCTGCTCGCCAACTGGGCTCAGGAGGCGGCCCGCTTCGCGCCGGGCCTGCGCGTGCTGGTGGCACACACCTCGGTACATAGCGCAGAGCAGCCGGCCCAGGCGCTGGCTGAACTGCCGGCCGAGCGTCTCGCCGCGGTCGACCTGGTGATCACCAGCTATGGCTCGCTGCACCGCTTCGCCTGGGTCCAAGCCACCCCCTGGCGGCTGGCGATCCTCGACGAGGCGCAGGCGATCAAGAATCCCGGCACCCGGCAAACCAAGGCGGCGAAGACGGTGAAGGCCGGCTCACGCCTGGCCCTGACCGGCACGCCGATCGAGAATCGGCTCGGCGACCTGTGGAGCATCATCGACTTCGTGAATCCGGGTCTGCTCGGTGGCGCAAAGCCCTTCGCCAGCTTCGCCAATCGCCTGGCCGACAGCCCCGGCGGCTACGCGCCGCTGCGCCGGCTGCTGCAGCCCTACATCCTGCGCCGGCTCAAGACCGACAAGGCGGTGATCAGCGATCTGCCGGACAAGATCGAGCAGAACGCCTACTGCGGCCTGTCACGCAAGCAGGCGGCGCTCTACCAGCAGGCGGTGGGCGATCTGACCCAGGCGCTCGACGAGGGACTGGAGGGCGTGGCACGCAAAGGGCTGGTGCTGGCCTTCCTCACCCGCTTCAAGCAGATCTGCAACCACCCCTCGCAATGGCTGGGCGACGGCGGCTGGGCCGAGTCAGACAGCGGCAAGCTGGCCCGCCTGCGCGAGTTGGCCGAGGTCATTGCCGCCAAGCAGGAGAAGATGCTCGTGTTCAGCCAGTATGCCGAGGCAACCAAACCGCTCGCCGCCTTCCTGGGTTCGATCTTCGGGCGCGACGGTTGCGTGCTGACCGGCGCCACCGCGGTGAAGGGCCGCCAGGCTCTGGTCGCCCGCTTCCAGGAGGACGAGACGGTGCCCTTCTTTGTCCTCTCGCTGAAGGCCGGCGGATCGGGCCTCAACCTCACCGCCGCCTCGCATGTCGTCCATTTCGATCGCTGGTGGAATCCCGCCGTGGAAAGCCAGGCCACTGACCGCGCCTTCCGCATCGGCCAGAAGCGCAACGTCCTGGTCCACAAGTTCGTCTGCCGTGGCACCATTGAGGAGAGAATCGACGCCATGATCAGCGACAAGAAGCGGCTGGCCGCCGACCTCCTGGATGCCGGTGGCGGCGAGGTGAGGCTGACCGAGCTGAGCGATGCCGAACTCTTGCGCCTGGTCAGTCTCGACCTGAAATCCGCCACCAGCGAAGGATAGGCATGTTCGACGAGTGGGCGCCCTATGTCCCCGTCGCCGAGCGCCGCCGCAAGGCCGCTGGCGAGATGGCCAAGTTGGCGGGTAAGGGGCAGGCCATTTCGCCGCCGCAAGGCCGCTGGCGAGATGGCCAAGTTGGCGGGTAAGGGGCAGGCCATTTCGCCGGTCGTCATCCAGGGCCGCGCCATCGCCGCCACGGCCTGGGGCAAGGCCTGGTGCGCCAACATGGAGAGCTACAGCGACTACGCCAACCGCCTGCCGCGTGGCCGCACCTACGTGCGCAACGGGTCGGTGGTCGATCTGCAAATCACTCCCGG
>JAYSVE010000382.1:0-4204 GCA_043718725.1 Methylibium sp. | reverse complement strand
CCGTGCTGCTGCTCTATGTCTTGCTGGGTTGCGTGATGGACGAGCTGTCGATGCTGCTGTTGACGATCCCGGTGATCTTCCCCGCCGTGATGGGCCTGGACCTGTGGGGGTTGAACCCGGAATCCAAGGCCATCTGGTTCGGCATCCTGGTGCTGATGACGGTGGGCATCGGCCTGGTCGCGCCGCCGGTCGGTTTGAACGTCTATGTGGTCAACGGCATCGCGCGCGACGTGCCGATGAACGAAACCTACAAAGGCGTGCTGCCATTTTTGGTGAGCGACTTCCTGCGGGTCGTGTTGCTGCTGTTCTTTCCGGGCATCAGCCTCGGGTTGGTGGCACTGCTGTTCAAGTAGCATGGCCTGCGGCGGCGCCCGGCTCGATGCCGCGGATCGGGCGCGCTGGGGGAGCTTCTGTGAACCCGTGCGTGCCGATCGAAAGCCGGGTCGGGCCCCATGCCGCAACGCGGGAAAATCGTGCAATATCAACGGCTTGTCTGCGTCAGCGCAGACCCTTGAATGTTCGTCCACGCGGCAGCACAGCCGGTTGTCCGGCCGACGTCGACAAGCCACCCATCCCACCCCCCAGGAGGCGAAAAAGTGATCCCTTCCCCATTCGCGTACCACGCACCCCGCTCGGTCGGCGAGGCGCTGACCCTGCTGACCCAACTCGGCGACGACGCCAAGTTGCTGGCCGGCGGGCACAGCCTGCTGCCCATGATGAAACTGCGCTTTGCCGCGCCGGCCCACCTGATCGATCTGGGCAAGATCGACGCGCTGAAGGGCATCAACCAAGTGGGCAACGCCATCCACATCGGCGCGATGACCACCGAAAACGAATTGATCTGGTCCAAGCTCGTGCAGGACAAGCTGCCGTTGCTGGTGGAGGGCGCGCGCCAGATCTCCGACCCGCAGGTGCGCTACAAGGGCACGCTGGGCGGCGACATTGCCCATGGCGACCCGGGCAACGATCACCCCGCGCTGATGCTGGCGCTCGGTGCCTCATTCGTGGTGAGTGGGCCCAAGGGCGAGCGGGTGCTGCCGGCCGACGGCTTTTTCCTGGGCACCTATTCCACGCAGCTTGGTGCCGACGACATCCTGACCGCGATCCGCATCCCGATCCCGCCCGCCGGCAGCGGCCACTGCTATGCCAAGCTCAAACGCAAGATCGGCGACTACGCCACCGCCGCCACGGCGGTGATGCTGCAGATGAAGGGTGACGTGGTCGGCGGCGTGAGCATAGCCCTCACCAACGTCGGCGCCACTGCGCTGAAGGCAAGCGCCGCCGAGGCCTGCCTTAAAGGCAAACGGCTCGACGACGCCGCCATCTTCGAGGCCGCCCGATTGGCGATGGCGATTTGCGACCCCGCCGCCGACCAGCGCGGCGATGTCGAATACAAGACCGCGATGGCCGGCGAGATGACGGTGCGCGCCCTGCGCACCGCCGCCTCCCGCGCGACCCGCTGACACCGACTTCCGGAGCATTCCATGACAAAGAAAACATTGGTCGAGTTCAAGCTCAACGGCAAGGCGGTCGACGTGGCGGTCGAGCCGCGCGAATTGCTGATCCACACGCTGCGCGAAAAATGCCAGCACACCGGCCCGCACATCGGCTGCGAAACCTCCCACTGCGGCGCCTGCACCGTCGACCTGGACGGCATGTCGGTCAAGTCGTGCACGGTGCTCACCGTGCAGTGCGAGGGCGCGGAGATGCTGACCATCGAAGGCATGGCCCAGGACGGCCAGCTCAGCGCCTTGCAGGAAGGCTTCACCGAGGAGCATGGCCTGCAATGTGGCTTTTGCACGCCGGGCATGATCACCCGTGCCTACCGCTTGTTGAAAGAAAACCCTGACCCCAGCGAAGAGGAGATTCGCTACTGGATGGCGGGCAACCTGTGCCGCTGCACCGGCTACCAGAACATCGTCAAGGCGGTGCAGTACGCGGCGCGCAAGCTCAACCGCACACCGGCCTGACCCTTCTCAACTTCGATCGGAGCACACACCATGGCAGAAGCACTCAGCACCCTCGAACGTGAAGCCAGGCTGCAAGGCATGGGCGTCCCGCGCAAGCGCAAGGAAGACGCGCGCTTCATCCGCGGCCAGGGCACCTACGTCGACGACGTCAAGTTGCCCGGCATGCTGTTCGGCGCGATCGTGCGCAGTCCCTATGCGCATGCCCGCATCAAGTCCATCGACAAGAGCCGGGCGCTGGCCATGCCGGGTGTCGTTGCCGTGCTCCTTGCCGACGACCTGAAGCCCGTCAACCTGGCCTGGATGCCCACGCTGGGCAGCGACGTGCAGGCGGTGCTGGCCGACAAGAAGGTCTGCTTCCAGCACCAGGAAGTGGCCTTCGTGATTGCCAGCGATCGCTACACCGCGGCCGACGGCGCCGCGGCGGTCGAGGTCGAGTACGAAGAGCTGCCGGCGATCGTCGACCCGCACCGCTCGATGGACCAGGACGCACCGATCATCCGCGAAGACATCGCCGACAAGACCGAGGTCGGGCACGGCCCGCGCACCCATCCGAACCACATCTTCACCTGGGAGGCGGGCGACAAGGCCAAGGCCGACTTCGCCTTCAGCAACGCCGCGGTGACGGTGAAGGAAGAAATCCTCAACCCGCGCGTGCACCCGTGCCCACTGGAGACCTGCGGCTGCGTCGCGTCCTTCGACAAGACCACCGGCCAGTTGACGGTCTACATGACGACCCAGGCGCCGCACCTGGTGCGCACCGTGCTGGCGATGCTCTCCGGCATTGCCGAAAGCAAGATCCGCGTGATCGGCGGCGACATCGGCGGCGGCTTCGGCAACAAGGTGCCGATCTACCCGGGCTACGTGGTGGCGATCGTCGCCTCCATCGTCACCGGCGTGCCGATCAAGTGGATCGAGTCGCGCATCGACAACATCTCCAGCACCGGTTTCGCACGCGACTACCACGGCACCGCCGAACTCGCCGCCGACAAGGACGGGCGCATCAAGGCCTTGCGCTTCTCGGCGCTGGCCGACCACGGCGCGTTCAATTCGCATGTCTCGGCGACCAAGCTGCCGGCCGGGCTGTTTTCGATCTGCACCGGCTCCTACGACATCCCGAACGCGTACTGCCGCGTCGATGCGGTCTACACCAACAAGGCGCCGGGGGGCGTGGCGTATCGGTGTTCGCTGCGCGTGACCGAGGCGGTGTACCTGATCGAACGCATGATCGACATCCTGGCGCAAAAGCTCGGCATCGACAAGGCCGAGATCCGGCGCCGCAACTTCATCAAGGCCGACCAGTTCCCCTACACCACGGCCTTGGGCTGGCAGGTCGACAGCGGCAACTACCACCCGGCGCTCGAGAAGGTGCTCAAGGCGGTCGACTACGAAGGCCTGCGCAAGGAGCAGGCCGCCAGACGCGCGGACCCGAACGCCGCCTCACTGATGGGCATTGGCATCTGCACCTTCACCGAGATCGTCGGCGCCGGCCCGACCAAGGTCTGCGACATTCTGGGCATCGGCCTGTTCGACAGTTGCGAGATCCGCGTGCACCCCACCGGCAGCGCGATCGCCCGCCTGGGCACCATGACCCAGGGCCAGGGCCACGCCACCACCTACGCGCAGATCATCGCCACCGAACTCGGCCTGTCCTCCGACGACATCGTGGTCGAAGAAGGCGACACCGACAAGTCGCCCTATGGCGCGGGCACCTGGGGTTCGCGCTCTACACCGATCAGCGGCGCGGCCACCGCGCAGGCGGCGCGCAAGATCAAGGACAAGGCCAAGAAGATCGCCGCGCATCTGCTCGAAGTCGCCGAGGGCGACCTCGAATGGGACATCGATCGCTTCGCGGTGAAGGGCAACCCCGGCGAGTTCAAGACCATGAAGGACATCTGCATGGCCTCGCACACCAGCAACATCCCGGCCGGAATGGAGCAGGGCCTGAACGCGGTGTCCTACTACGACCCGCCCAACATGACCTTCCCGTTCGGCGCCTATGTCTGCGTGCTCGACATCGACAAATACACCGGCGAGTCGACGGTGCGGCGCTTCTATGCGCTCGACGACTGCGGCACACGCATCAACCCGATGATCATCGAGGGCCAGATCCACGGCGGGCTGACCGAAGCCTTCGCGGTCGCGATGGGCCAGCAGGTGCCGTTCGACGAAAACGGCAACCACCTCGGCAACAGCCTGATGGACTACTTTTTGCCCACCTCGTTCGACACGCCGAA
>JAYSVE010000381.1:0-1814 GCA_043718725.1 Methylibium sp. | reverse complement strand
CCTGGCGCGCGAAACTCTGGCGCGCCACAACGGGCTGGCCGACTTTGCTTTTGCGATGCAGGGTTTGGGCTCGGGCGCAATATCGCTGGCAGGCACGGCCGAGCAGCGCGCGCGCTGGCTTCCCGGTGTGGCCGCTGGGCAAATCATCAGCGCCTTTGCGCTGAGTGAACCCGAGGCCGGCTCTGATGTGGCGGCGATGCAATGCGCGGCGCAAGTCGATGGCGAGCACGCAGTGCTGAATGGCGAAAAAACCTGGATCAGCAACGGCGGCATCGCCGACTTTTATGTCGTCTTCTGCCGCAGCGGCGAAGCGCCCGGTGCGCGCGGTATTTCGGCCTTTGTCGTCGAAGCGGGCACGCCGGGTTTTGAGATCGCCGAACGCATTGAGGTCATCGCGCCGCACCCGTTGGCGCGGCTGCGTTTCAACAACTGCCGGGTGCCGCTAAGCCACCGGATCGGTGGCGCTGGCGAAGGTTTCAAAGTTGCCATGCGCACGCTGGATGTGTTTCGCACCAGCGTGGCCGCCGCCGCCCTGGGCTTCGCCCGCCGCGCGATGGAGGAAGGTTTGACGCGCGCCAAAAGCAGGCCGATGTTTGGCGGGCACCTGGCCGACTTTCAACTGACGCAAGCCAAGCTGGCGCAGATGGCGCTGACCATCGACAGCACCGCGTTGCTGGTTTACCGCGCGGCCTGGGAACGGGACCAGGGCAAGAATGTGACGCGCCAAGCCGCCATGGCCAAACTGGCCGCCACCGAAGGCGCGCAGCAGGTGATCGACAGCGCCGTGCAGCTGTTCGGCGGCTTGGGTGTGGTCAGCGGCGTGACGGTGGAGCGCCTGTACCGCGAGATCCGCAGCCTGCGCATTTACGAAGGCGCCACCGAGGTGCAGCAGCTGATCATCGGCCGCCACTTGATCAAGGAAAACGCATGAGCAAACAAGTGATTCAGCCGGCCCATTGGGCGCGCCCCAAGGGTTATGCCAACGGCGTGATGGCCACTGCCGCCCCTGGCGGCCAGCAGCTTTTCATCGCCGGCATGATCGGCTGGGATGCGCAGGGCCAGTTCCACACCGACGACCTGGTGGGCCAGGTGCGACAAGCGCTGCAGAACATCGTGGATGTGCTGGCAGCCGCGGCGGCGTCGCCCGAGCACATCACACGCATGACCTGGTACCTGACCGACAAGCGCGAATACCTGGCGCGCGGCCGCGAGATCGGCGCTGTATTCCGCGAGCTGATCGGGGACTTTGGCATCGCGATGACGGCGGTGCAGGTGGTAGCCTTGATCGAAGACCGGGCACAGGTGGAGATCGAAGTCACCGCCGTGATCGGGTCCAACCCCAACCAGTATTGAGCCCCCCGTAAGCCCCCTCTCGCTGAACGGGAGAGAGTTGGGGTGAGGGTGAATGCCAGCACCGCACCACGGCTGAGCGGCGCCGACATTCCACCCTCACCCCAACCCGCTCCCTGAAAGGGAGAGGGAGTGATACCACTTTGCATTTGACTGAAAGACGCCCACACCATGGCCACCACCAAAAAAGTCAGCTTCCATTGGGACGACCCGTTGCTGCTGGAGCAGCAGCTCACCGACGACGAGCGCCAGGTGCGCGAAGCCGCCAACGCCTACTGCCAGGACAAGCTGGCCGGCCGTGTGGTGGAAGCCTTCCGCAAGGAAGAAACCGACATCGGCATCTTCCGCGAAATGGGTGAACTGGGCCTGCTGGGGGCCACCATCCCCGAGCAATACGGCGGCGCCGGCCTGAACTACGTGTGTTACGGCCTGGTGGCGCGTGAGGTGGAGCGTGTCGACAGCGG
>JAYSVE010000039.1:0-2404 GCA_043718725.1 Methylibium sp. | reverse complement strand
CGCGGTGTCGGGGCATTCCAGCGCCAGGGCGTGCCATTGGGCGCTGGTCGCGGCCAGGTAGCGGGCCGGTGTGCCGGCCGCCGCGGCGACCTGTGCGGCGATGGCCTGGGTGTCAGCGGATGGCCGGATCAGCTTGACCAGCACCCGCATCTCGGTCGCGCTGCCGGGTGCCGCTTGCGGCACCTGCGCCGCACAGGCCAGCAGACCGCTCGTGAGGCTTGCAACCAGGGCCATGATGATTTTCCGCATGGTGTCAGTTTAGGGTGCGCGCCGCGGGCCGGGGAGCAAAGAGCCCACGCGATCAACAAGCGACATGTTGCCAAACGTAAAGGCCCCGCAAGGGGCCCGGGCGACCCGGCTTCGACCCCGGATCAAGGTCGGCGCCACCGCTGTCGGCGCCCACCGGTCAACGCCAGCGCTTCACTTTGCGATGACACGCGCCATCTCGAGCACCTTGCTCGAATAGCCCCATTCGTTGTCGTACCAGGCGACGACCTTGACGAAGCTGCCGTCCAGCGCCATGCCGGCGTCGGCGTCAAACACCGAGGTGCAGCTTTCGCCACGGAAGTCGGTGGAGACGACCTTCTGATCGGTGTAGGCCAGCACGCCTTTCATCGGCCCCACCGACGCCGCCTTCATCGCGGCGCAGATGGCTTCGTAGGTGGTGTCGGTCTTCAGCTCCACCGTCAGGTCGACCACCGACACGTCCGAGGTCGGCACGCGAAAGGCCATGCCGGTGAGCTTCTTGTTCAGCTCGGGGATGACCACGCCCACCGCCTTGGCGGCGCCGGTCGACGACGGGATGATGTTTTCCAGGATGCCGCGGCCGCCGCGCCAGTCCTTGTTGGACGGGCTGTCGACGGTTTTTTGCGTGGCGGTGGCGGCATGCACGGTGGTCATCAACCCGCGCTTGATGCCGAACGAGTCGTTCAACACCTTGGCCACCGGGGCCAGGCAGTTGGTGGTGCACGAGGCGTTGGAGATGATCGCCTGGCCGGCATAGCTCTTGTCGTTGACGCCGTAGACGAACATCGGCGTGTCGTCCTTGCTGGGTGCCGACATGATGACCTTGCGGGCACCGGCATCGATATGCTTTTGCGCGGTTTCCTTGGTCAGGAACAGGCCGGTGGATTCGATCACGATGTCGGCGCCGACCTCGTTCCACTTCAGCTCGGCCGGGTCCTTGATGGCGGTGAGGCGGATGCGTTTGCCGTTGACGACCAGCCAGCTCCCGTCGACGCTGACCTCGCCCTTGAAGCGGCCATGGACCGAATCGAAGGCCAGCATGTAGGCCAGGTAGTCGGGTTCCAGCAGGTCGTTGATGCCGACCACCTCGACATCCTTGAAGTCTTGAATCGCCGCGCGAAACACCATGCGCCCGATGCGGCCGAAGCCGTTGATGCCAATTTTCACGGTCATGAAAGTTCTCCTTGAATGAAAGCCTGGTTGCGGTTCGGGGTGTGGCGTGGGCGCCTGAACAAATCGGCGGGCTGCGCTATTTGCCCAGCACCGCGCGGACCGTGTCGGACACATTGTCCGCCGTGAACCCGAAGTGCTTGAACAGTGCCGGCGCCGGCGCCGATTCGCCGAAGCTGTCGATGCCGACGACCGCGGCGCAGCCGTATTTCCACCAGCCGTCGGTGACGCCCATCTCGACCGCGATGCGCGGCACGCCTTCGGGCAGCACGCTGGACTTGTAGGCCGCGCTCTGGCGGTCAAAGACGCTGGTCGAGGGCATCGAGACGACGCGCACCGCGATGCCGCCTTGCGCCAGTTGCTGTTGCGCATGCAGCGCCAACTGCACTTCGGAGCCGGTGGCGATGATGACCGCCTGCGCTCGTCTGCGCAGGCCCACCTCGGCGGGTTCGGCCAACACGTAGGCGCCGCGGCTGATTTCGTCCAGGCCGCCGCGGGGCGCATAGGGCAGGTTCTGGCGCGACAACAGCAGCGCGCTGGGACGCGACGCGCTCTCGATCGCGCAGGCCCAGGCCACCACCGTCTCGGCGGTGTCGCAGGGGCGCCAGACATCGAGCCCGGGGATCAGGCGCAACGACGCCGCATGTTCGATGCTCTGGTGCGTGGGCCCGTCTTCGCCCAGGCCGATGCTGTCGTGCGTGAACACATGGATCACCCGCAGCTTCATCAGCGCGGCCATGCGGATCGCGTTGCGGCTGTAGTCGCTGAACGTGAGGAAGGTGCCGCCGTAGGGAACAAAGCCGCCGTGCAGCGCCAGGCCGTTCATCACCGCGGCCATGCCGAACTCGCGCACGCCGTAATTGACGTGGCGCCCGCCGTTGGGGGCGCCGTCGGCCTGCATGCGCAGCGCCGGCGTGTGGGTGGTGTGGGTCAGGTTCGAGCCGGTCAGGTCGGCGCTCCCGCCCAGCAGTTCGGGCAAGGCCTGGGT
>JAYSVE010000380.1:0-10129 GCA_043718725.1 Methylibium sp. | reverse complement strand
CGCTGCTTCTGATGAGCAACGCCAATGCGGTGAGCGCCAGCCTGTTCGGCAAGCTGCCCTTCGACGTGGTCAAGGATTTCGCGCCGGTGGCGACGCTGGGCCACTTTGACCTGGCGCTGTTGGTCGGCCCGGACTCGCCGTTCAACACCCTGGGCGAATTGCTGGCCCATGGCAGGGCGCACCCGGGCCAACTGAACATCGCGACCATCGCCGTCGGCAGCACGCAGCACCTGGCGGCGGAGTTGTTCAAGGCGCGCACCGGCATCGCCGCCGTGATCGTCCCCTACAAGGGCACGCCGGCGGTGCTGACGGCACTGCGCGCCGGCGAGGTCGACCTGGCCTTCGAGATCCTCGGGCCGCTGTTGCCGCAGGTCGAGTCGCAAGCGATCCGGGCGCTGGCGGTCACGTCCGACAGACGCTTCCCGGCCCTGCCGGACACGCCCACGGCGCAGGAATCGGGCGTGCCGAACTACGCCGTGGCGTCGTGGAATGCCCTGGCCGCGCCGGCCGGCACGCCGAAGGCGGTGATCGCCAGGCTGAACCAGGCAGCACTTGACGCGCTGCAATCGACGCCCGTGCGCGAGAGGCTGCTGAGCCTGGGCGTGCGGCCGCAGGGCAGCACGCCGGAACAATTGCAGAGCCTGCTCGCCAGCGAAATCAAGCGCTGGGGCGCGGTGATTCGGGCGGCGAAGATCGAGCCGCAGTGAATCGTCAGGCCTGCGTCGCCGCCGCTCCCCGACAGCCGCATAAGAAGCACCTGGGCGCCACGGCATCAGGCGCCTTGCGACCCCAGACCCGCATCCGAACCCGCCTGGCCAACGCGCCTGGCCAACGCGCATTGGCGACGCGGCCAGTCGTCGCTTCCCTCCGGCAAGCCTGCACAACTTCGACTGCGGGTCAACTGGCTCGGATTTGCTGATGCGGCAAGTTGCGCTGCAGGTGCCAAGACTGGGATTGTGGGTCGTATCCCCCAATCATGTACAATCCACCGGTTCTAGAGCGCGTGAATCGACCGCACCATTGGGCGGACACCGGGAACCCGTTACCCAGCGCCACCGAGACCGTCGTCGCCCCGAGCGGGTGCGTCCGGAAGACCGAAGCCCGCTGCCAAAGAACTTGGTTGCGGGCTTTTCTTGTTATCGGGGCGCAACCCCAGGGCCCTGGGGTGCCTCGATGGTGGCTTTTAAATCGGCCGGCGAACCCCAAATGCAGGGATATGCCGGCGTTGCTTTGGCGGAATGATTCTTTCGTTCACACCGAAGACCTTCGGTCAAGCTCTTCAGCGCTTGATCCAACCAGGCCCCGACGGTCGCGTCGGCCGCACTCTTTAGGAATCGCATGACAGCCAAGAACATTGGAACCTCCGCCGCACCCGTCGACCTGGCGCCTGCGGGCAAGGTCACCCGCCGCGCGGCCGCTGTCGTTGCCAAGCCGAAGCCCCCAGGCAAACCCAAGGTCGCGGTCCCCAAGGGGCCGGCCGTGCGGGACTTCGCTGAGGTCGAAACCGAACTGGAACTCGATGACGAGGCCGCGCCTGCCAGCGCCGCCGACCCGATCATGCACGGTGCCGATCCGACGACCAAGGCAAAGCCGCTGCGCGTGAAAGTGCCCAAGTCCAAGGAACGCGCGCTGATCCGCGAGTTCGGCCTGGACGTGACCACCCTCACCGAAGGCGAAGTCGAAAAGCGCCGCAGCGAACTGCGCACCCTCGTCAAGATGGGCAAGACGCGCGGCTTCCTGACGCACCAGGAGATCAACGACCACCTCCCCGAAAAGCTGCTCGACGCCGAAGTGCTGGAGGCCATCGTCAAGATGCTCGGCGACATGGGCGTCGCCGTCTACGAGCAGGCGCCCGACGCCGCGACCCTGCTCGTGGCCGGCGGTGCCGGCGGCGCCGCCTCCGATGAAGACGCCGAAGAGGCCGCCGAAGCGGCGCTGTCCACGGTCGACTCCGAGTTCGGCCGCACCACCGACCCGGTGCGCATGTACATGCGCGAGATGGGCCTGTTCGAGCTGCTGACGCGCGAGGGCGAGATCGAAATCGCAAAGCGCATCGAAGCCGGCCTGCAAGCCATGATGCTGGCCATCTCCGCCGCGCCGCCGATCATGGCCGAGATCCTGTCCTACGGCGCCAAGATCGGCGCCGGCGAGTTGTCCATCTCCGATGTCGTGGATGGATTCGTCGTCGCCGGCGAGGCCGACGACTACGTCGCCGAAGAAGACGTCGATGCCTTCGATGACAACGAGGACGATGACGATGGCAAGGGCGGCAGCCGGGCCATGACCCGCCGGCTTGAGGAGATGAGGCTGGCCGCGCTCGAGCGCTTCGCCTCCATGCAGATCAGCTTCGACAAGCTGGGCCGGGCACTGGGCAAGACCGGCTACGGCTCGACCGCCTACCGTGGCGCGCAGAAAGAGTTGAGTCAGCAACTCATGACGGTGCGCTTCACCGTCAAGACCATTGACCGGCTGTGCACCATGCTGCGCACGCAGGTCGACGAGGTTCGCCGCCATGAGCGCGAAATCCGCCGGATCGCCGTCGACAAGTGCGGCATGCCGCAGCAGCACTTCATCGAGCACTTTCCAGCCAACGCGCTGAACCCGGGATGGAGCCAGGCCGAGGCCGCGGCCACCAAGCCCTACAGCGCCGCGCTGGGGCGCAACGTGCCGGCCATCCAGGAGCTGCAGGCCAAGCTGGTCGAACTCCAGGCCCGGGCGGTGATCCCGATCGAGGAGCTCAAGGCGATCAACAAGAGGATGAACGCCGGCGAACTCGCCTCGCGCGACGCCAAGCGGGAAATGATCGAGGCCAATCTGCGCCTGGTGATCTCCATTGCCAAGAAGTACACCAACCGCGGCATGCAGTTCCTCGACCTCATCCAGGAGGGCAACGTCGGGCTGATGAAAGCGGTGGAAAAATTCGAGTACCGGCGCGGCTTCAAGTTCTCCACCTACGCCACCTGGTGGATACGCCAGGCCATCACCCGGGCCATCGCCGACCAGGCCCGCACCATCCGGGTTCCGGTGCACATGATCGAGTCGATCAACAAGATGAACCGGGCGAGCCGGGCGCACCTGCAGGAGTTCGGCTTCGAGCCCGACGCCGCGACGCTGGCGCAGAAGCTGGAACTGCCCGAGGCCAAGGTGCGCCAGATCATGAAGATCGCCAAGGAGCCGGTGTCGATGGAGCTGCCCGTGGGCGACGAGGGCGACACCACGCTGGGCGACTTTATCGAAGACACGCACAACGTCGCGCCGATGGAGGCGGCCATGCAATCGGGCCTGCGCTCGGTGGTTGGCGAACTGCTGGACGGGCTCACGGCGCGCGAAGCCAAGGTGCTGCGCATGCGCTTCGGGATCGACATGAGTAGCGACCATACGCTCGACGAGGTCGGCAAGCAGTTCGACGTGACGCGCGAGCGGATCCGCCAGATCGAGATCATGGCGCTGCGCAAGCTGAAGCACCCGAGCCGCTCGGACAAGCTGCGGACCTTCGCCGAAGCCCTGTAAGGCGGGGGCAGGCGCGGCCGCGACCCACCCGAAGGTCCGGGTGATCGGCGGCGCGATGCTGACGGCGGCGGGCTGCACGGCGTTGCGTGCGCGGGCCCCAGTCAAGGTCGATCGGGTGAATCAAGGCGTCGCACACCGGCGCGCCGACGCCGGTGCGTGTTGGACTTGCGCGGGCCCCGCCGGACGCATCTTGCAACCCGGCCTGGGTGCGTGGCGCGCTAGCATCCGCCATTGATCCCACCCCAGCCCGGAGCCACCATGACCGCCATCAAGCCCTGCCTCGCGTCCATCACCTTGTTGCTCGGGGCGGTCGCCCTGCAGGCGCAAGCGGCCAGCTCGACCGCGTCGGCCGCCTCGGAAAGCGTCACCACGCTGGTGGGTAGCCTGTCGGGGTCGATCCAGAATTCGAGCAACAGCTCGTCCAAGGACACCAAGGTCGCCGAGGGCGACTACCGCATCATCGAAGTCGCCGCCGTCGCCGAACGGCCCGGCACCGCGCGCCTGACGCTGCACGCCGTGGCGGACGGTGGCGCCGACAGCGACTTCTTTCTGTTCCTGCCGCAACGGGCGGTCGAACAGGGCCGGCTGGTCCAGGGCGGCACGGTGACGGCGCGCCAGCGTCCCTACGGCGTGGAGTTCGCCCAGGGCGAGCCGCGCCAGGCCTTCTTTCTGGTGCTCCGTGACGACTGGTACCGGGAGCTGAACACGACGGCCGTGGCGCTTTGAGCCGGGGCTGGGCCAGCGTCGCTCGGGGCGGCGCCCGGTGGGACCGGGCCGCGGTTTTCGCTTCGCCGCGACGGCGTTTGACAGCCTGGGTGCAGGCCCTGTTGTGCGGCCTGGCGATGGCGCCGTGGATGGTCTGCCACGCCAGTTCGACCCGGTTTTGCGACCACCCCACCGAACTCGATGCCGGGCAGAAGGACAGGTTGTTTCGCTTTGGCGCGGTCATCAAGGACGAGCTCGAACGGTCCGGCCAGAGCCTGGCCCTGATCGCCCGTTCCGGTCTGGACCTGAGCCGCTTCGGCGTGCGCTATTCGCATGCGGGCCTGAGCCTCAAGGCCAGTTTGAACACCCCCTGGTCGGTGCGCCAGCTCTACTACGCCTGCGACGAACAACGGCCCAGGGTGTTCGACCAGGGCATCGCCGGCTTCTTGCTGGGCCTGAACGACCCGTCGGTCGGTTATGTCTCGATCGTGTACTTGCCGCTGGCCGAGGCCGATGCACTGGAGCGCACGGTGCTGGACAACCGACAGGCGCTGCAACTTCTGTCGCCGGCCTACAGCGCCAACGCCTACCCGTTCAGCCTGAGCTACCAGAACTGCAACCAATGGGTGCTGGAAATGCTGGCCGCCGCGTGGGGCCGGCTGGACGACGCGCCAGACCTGCGCACCCAGGCGCAGCACTGGCTCAGGGCGCAGGGTTATCGGCCCAGTGTTTTCGAGCTGGGCTGGCGGCCGTTGATGTGGCTGGCCCGTGCCATCCCGTGGCTGCACGACGACGACCATCCGCCCGAAGACCTGGGCCAGCAGTTGTTTCGTGTCAGCATGCCGGCCTCGATCGAGGCGTTCGTGCAAGCCACCGTGCCGGGAGCCACGCGCGTCGAGTTGTGCCATGCGGGCCGGCGGGTGGTGATCCGCCGCGGCTGGGAGAAGATCGCCGAGGGCTGCGAGCCTGCTGGGCAGGACACAGTCGTGATGCTGGACTGAACCATGAACCACTTTGATTTGAGCGGCCGCACGGCCCTGGTCACCGGCGCCTTCAGCGGCCTCGGGCTGCATTTCGCGCGCGTCCTCGCGGCCCATGGCGCAAAGGTGGCCATGGTCGGGCGCCGAGTCGAACTCGGCCGCAGCATGGCGGCCGAGATCGCCGCCGAGGTCGGCCGCCCCGTCGACGTTCGCGCCTTTGCCATGGACGTGACCGACGCGGTGAGCGTGCGCGAAGGCCTGCGCCAGACGAGCGCCACGCTGGGCGTGCCGGGCATCGTCGTCAACAACGCCGGCAGCGTGCTGCGCCAGGCCAGCCTGGATGTGAGCGAGGACGACTGGAACGGCGTCGTCGACGTCAACCTCTCGGGCGTGTTCAGGGTGGCGCAGGCCAGCGCGCGCGAGATGCTGCGTGCCGGCACGGGCGGCTCCATCATCAACATCGCCTCCATCCTGGGGCTGCGCGTGCGCTCGCAGGTGGCCTCCTACGCGGCGACCAAGGCGGCGGTGGTGCAATTGACCAAGGCGCTGGCGCTCGAATGGGCCAGCCATGGAATCCGTGTCAACGCGCTCGCGCCGGGCTACTTCGACACCGAGCTGAACCGGGAATTCCTGCGCTCCGACGCCGGCCGTGCGATCGTCGCTCGGGTGCCGCAACAGCGCGTCGGCCAGCTCGCCGAACTCGACGGTCCGTTGTTGTTGCTGGCCTCGGACGCCTCGTCCTACATGAGCGGCAGCGTGATCCCGGTCGACGGCGGCCACCTGGTGAACACGCTCTGAACGCCGCCGCGACTGCGCGGCGCGCCGGCTTGTCCGGCACGGCGTTCGCCACGCTGATGCTGATCGCCTTGATGATGGGCGCCAACCACGTGGCTGCACGTCTGGCGTTCGACCACGGGGTCGACGTGGCGACGGCCGTGAGCGTGCGCAGCAGCGTCACTGCCATCGTGGTCGGCCTGATGCTGTTGGCACAGCGCGTGCCGCTTCGGCTGACGCGCCACCACCGGCTGGCGCTGCCGGCCATCGGCGGCCTGATCGGCGTGCAAAGCCTGTGCCTGTACGCCGCGGTGGCGCGGCTGCCGGTGGCGCTGGCGCTGCTGGCGTTCAACACCTACCCGCTGTGGACGGCGCTGTGGGCGCGCGTCGTCTATGGCCACCGCCCCGAGCCGCGGCTGTTGCGGGCGATGCCGGTGATGTTGCTGGGGCTGGCGCTGGCGCTGGACGTGTTCGGGTCGGCTTCCGGCCTGGGCACCGCCGGGCAATGGGGACGCATCGGCGCCGGCGTGGCCTTCGCGCTGGCGGCGGCCGCCACTTTTGGCATGGCCCTGGTGCTGACGCAGCACGAAGCCGGCGACCTGGACGGTCGCGTGCGCACCACCAGCACGATGGCGCTGGTGGCGCTGATCGCCTTCGCCGGCGTCGCAACACAGGGCGGCTTGCATCTGCCGCAGGCCGCGCCTGGCTGGTGGGGCCTGGCGGCGCTGACGTTCCTGTACGGCACCGCCTTCACGATCATGTTCACGGTGCTGCCGCGGCTGGGCGTGGTGGGCAATTCGGCGCTGATGAACATCGAGCCGGTTTTTGCACTGGTGCTGGCCTGGGCCATTCTGGGCCAGGCCATCGCGCTGGCGCAGGTGGCCGGCGGCTTGCTCGTGGTGGCCACGGTGATGTGGCTGGGCCTGCGTCGGCACTGACGCGGCGCCGGCGCGGTCGTCAGCGCGGCGGCGGCTTGCCAGCCGCCACGTAAAGCTCGGCCAACGGCACCACCCGCCCATGCAGGGGCACGATGCGCTCGATGTCGAACTTGAGCCGCTCGATGTTGGCAATCAGGTTCAGGTGGTTCGCGTTCGGCACGGCCGGCGGCGGCGCGTTGGGTGGGCCGGGGGTGAAAGCGTCGGCCTCGATCAGCAGCTTTTCCCTGGGCAGGTAGACCATCAACATGCTGTCGCTGTGGGCACTGTCGGCAATGCGGTGGATCTCGACGGCGCGAGAGGCATCGCCCAGGTCCAGCTTGTCGGTCACCGTCTTGAAGGCCGGCCGCTTGCCGGCTTGCGCCATGCGGTCGGGCCGCAGGCTGTTCGGCTGCGCGAAGGCGCGCTCGAAGTACGCCGCGTTCGGCGCCAGCGTGACGATGGTGGCACCTTCGCCGACCGCGGCGCGCAGGCCGCCGGAGTGGTCGAAGTGCTGGTGGCTGTTGATGGCATAGCGGATCGCCTTGCCCGGCGCCAGTGGCTTGACCTGGTCGATCACGGCCTGGGTGCGCGCGTCGTTCAGCGGGGTTTCCACCAGCACCAGGTGGTCGGCCATCTCGATGGCCACGCTGTTGTGGGAGCCGCCGCCGACGAACCACACGCCGTCGGCGACTTTCTCGGTGGTCACGCGCTCGCCGGCGTTGCGCGCCGCATCGGGCACCTGCAGCGCGGCGGTGTCGACATTGACCTGCACCTCCTTCACGCCCAGGTCGAACACGGGAAAGCCGCCCACGCTCTGGCGGAGGCGCATCGGGAACTGGATGCCGGCCACGCCGCGATAGTCGGAATAGGTCGTGATCGCGCGGGTGTCGCCGAGCACCGGGTCGGGGAATATCGAATCGACCTGCGTCACCAGACCCTCGGCGTTGACCAGCGCGGTGGCCTGGAACCGACCGGGCTGGGTGAACGACAGCGCCACGCCGCCGTCTGTGCCGCGGCGTGCGCTGGCATGGTTGCGGGCCGCGGCCTTGAGCACGCCATGCGGCGTGATCCACAACTGGTGCAGCCGGTCGGCCACGAATCGCGGGCCGGGCGTGACGTTGCCGCCGGCCTGGTTCCAGGCCAGCTCGCCGCTCAGGAACTGGTCGTTGCGTTGCTGGCCCGACAGTGGGTAGCCGCCGCCGCCCTGCGGTTCGGCCCGGCTCAGCACGATTTCGTCGCGCATCGCGGCGGCATCGAAGTCGATTGTCCGGGTGACCGAATGCAGCGTGATCTTGGGCCAGGCGCCACCCGCCTGGTAAGCCTGGCCGAAGGTCTGGCCGCTGCCCTCGCCGACGTAGCGCAGGCTCTTGAGTGGGGCAGCACCCATGCGCTCGGTGGCGCGCGTCAAGACGTCGCTGGCGCTGTCCGGGCCCGAAGCGCAGGCGGCCAGGCCTCCGGTCAGACCGACGGCCAGGCTGGACCGAAGCCAGGTCCAGGGTGTGCCCAGGGTCGGCAGATGGGGTTGGGTGACGCGGTCTCGAGTCATGTTCGTCTCAATGCGGGTGGTGTGGCGCCGGCCCGGACGGCGGCCGGCCCGATCTGCCCGGTGTACGTCGCCGGCATGGGGCCTATTCCGGCGGATCGACCGGGCGCCCGCACCACCCACGGCCAGGCGCCAGCGCGGGCTCATGCCCTGCGCAGGGCGTGGTCCAGCACCAGCCCGGCAAACACCGCAAACCCCAGCCAGTGGTTCAAGCGGAACGCGCGAAAGCAGCCCTCGCGCGTCCGGTTGCGGATCAGCCCGTAGTGCCACAGCGCCATGCCCGCCGCCACCGCCAGCCCGGCGAAATAGGCCCAGCCCAGGCCCAGCCTGGCGCCCAGCAACGCCCAGATCAACAGGTAGAGCGCATAACTCAGCATCACGCCCGCCACATCAAGGCGTCCCAGCGTGATCGCCGAGGTCTTGATGCCGAGCCGCAAGTCGTCGTCGCGGTCGACCATGGCGTATTCGGTGTCGTAGGCGATCACCCAGAACAGGTTGCCCAGCAGCAGCCAGCCGGCCAGCGCCGGCACCGCGCCGGGCACGCTGGACCACTGCCATGAGTCAGCGCCGCGCACCGCCGCGAACGCCATCGGGATGCCGAAGCTGAACGCCACGCCCAGCACCGCTTGCGGCATCGCGAAGAAACGTTTGGTGAAGGGGTAGAAGATGCTCACCGCGAGTGCCGCCACGCTCCACACGACGGTGGCCAGGTTGGTCGTCAGCACCAGCGCAAACGCCGCCAGCGCCAGTGCCGCGCCCAGCCACAAGGCGTCAAGCGGGCTGACTGCGCCACGGGTGACCGGGCGCTGGGCGGTGCGCTTGACGTGCCGGTCGAAGTCGCGGTCGGCCACGTCGTTGACCGCGCAGCCGGCGCTGCGCATCAGGAAGGTGCCCAGCGTGAACACGACCACCAGGTGCCAGCCGGGGAAGCCGCCTGCCGCGATCCACAGCGCCGACAGCGACGGCCACAGCAGCAGGTAGCTGCCGGCCGGGCGGTCCCAGCGGATCAGATCGAGGTACAGGGACAGGCGGGTCGGGGCGGCGGCATCCACGGGCAGGCATTATCCCGTCGGCGTTGCGTCAGGTTTCGGCGCTCCCGTCCCACCAGGCGCCGAGACAGGCCGCCGCGGCGAGAAACAGCGCGGCCGCTTCGGGGTCGCGCTGGGCGGCATCGAAACAGGCCAGCGTGTACTTGGCCAGGTGGGCGTCCGGATGCAGTGCGGCGCGGGTGGCCAGCAGGGTCACCAGTTCAGAGCGCGCGACCGCGGGCGTGTGGAACGCTTCGCTGGCGGCGCGGGTCGGTGTTGCGCCTTGCGAGCGCAGGGTCGCGGGCGGCGCAGCCAGCGCGTCGGCGTCCAGCGCCACCTTGCCCATCGTGGCGCGAAACCCCAGCACCTGGGTGGCGGCGATCGCGACCAGCGCCTGCGCATCGTTGGCCACGTCGGCATTGGCCAGCAGCGCCTGGGGCAAGGTCAGGCAATGGGTCCAACCGTAGGGCGCTTCGGCGGGATCGTCGTGCAGCATGGACTGCGCCGCGACGCGCAGCAGCAAGCGCTCGGCCTGCCGTGCCGACAGGGCCCGCACCGGGCCGGCCAGCAGCCGCGCGGCGTCGCCGCTGCGCTCGACGGCCAGCATCGTCGGCGCGATCAGCGAGGACGACGTCAGGCGCGGCGGGGCCGCCAACGCCTCGACCAGGGCGC
>JAYSVE010000379.1:0-4208 GCA_043718725.1 Methylibium sp. | reverse complement strand
TGCTTTTTGAGCGCTTCGCCGGCTCCGACGAGGGCGACCTGACACGCGTGAGAGCGCATCTGGTGCGCGAAGACAGCCTGCACCGCATGGCCGTCCAGCTGGAGCTGCCCGAGGTGCTGCGACTGAGCGAGGGCGAAGCGCGGGGCGGAGGCGCACAGCGTCCATCAATCCTTGCCGATGCGCTGGAAGCGCTGATCGGAGCAACGTTTCTAGACGGCGGCTTTGATGCCGCACGCGACCTGGTGCGGCACCTGTTCGGCGAAATCATTGCCACGACCGACATGGGAAGCTGGAGCAAGGACGCCAAGACCGAATTGCAGGAATGGCTGCAGGCGCGCCGGCTTGCCGTGCCCACCTACAGCATCCGTGCAACCCGTGGGCAAGCCCACGCGCAGATCTTCGAGGTGGATTGTTCGGTGCCTGCGCTCGGACTCGTCGAGTCGGGTGAGGGCCGCTCGCGACGGGTGGCAGAGCAGGAGGCCGCGCGCCGCATGCTCGACAGCTTGAATGCCAGTGACAAACCCGGCAGCCCGTTGCGCTCTTGATCACTGATGACCGCCCTGGCACTGTGAGATGAACGACTCCGCCACTCCTGAAGAACCGCGCGAAGCGGCAAAGGCGCCGCAGCGTTGTGGGCTGGTGGCGATCGTCGGCCGCCCCAATGTCGGCAAGTCGACGCTGCTCAACGCATTGGTGGGCCAGAAGGTCAGCATCACCTCGGCCAAGGCCCAGACCACCCGACACCGAATCACCGGCATTCGTTCGGTGGACGAGGCGCAATTTGTGTTCGTCGACACGCCGGGCTTCCAAACCCAGCATGCGGCGGCCTTGAATCGAACCCTCAATCGCACCGTGCACAGCGTGCTGGCCGACGTCGACGCTGTCTTGTTCGTGGTCGAAGCCGGTCGCTTCGGGCTGGACGACGCCAAGGTGCTGGCCCTGATGCCGGCGCACAAGCCCGTGTTGTTGATTGCCAACAAGCTCGATGCGGTGGTGCGCCGCGCCGACCTGGCACCCTGGCTCAAAGGCATGCAGGAGCGCCATGCGTTTGCGCAGTTCGTCCCGCTGTCGGCCAGGAAGGACAAGGACGTGCAGCGCCTGCTGGGCATCGTCAAGCCCTACTTGCCGGAGCAGCTCTGGCTCTACGAAGAAGACGCGTTGACAGACCGCAGTGACCGCTTCCTCGCCAGTGAAATGATTCGCGAGAAGTTGTTCCGCCTCACTGGCGACGAGTTGCCCTACACCTCCACCGTGGTGATCGACAAGTACGAAGAAGAGGGCAACCTGCGCCGCATCGCGGCCAGCATCGTCGTCGAGCGCGACGCCCACAAGGGCATGATCATCGGCGGCGGCGGTGAGCGCCTCAAGCGCATTGGCTCGGAGGCCCGCCAGGAACTTGAATCCCTGCTGGGTGCCAAGGTGTTTCTGGAGCTGTGGGTCAAGGTCCGTTCGGGCTGGGCCGCCGACGAAGAACATTTGCGCACCTATGGCTACGACTGAGGCGGGCACCGCTGGGCCGCCCGCCGATCGCGGCGCGCGCGAGCCGCAGGCCGACGGGCCAGCCTGAATCGCCATGGCGACGCGCCCGTCGCGTGCGGCGGCACCGCTCAGCGCGTTCGTCCTGCACCGCTATGACTGGAGTGAATCGAGCCTGATTCTCGATGTGTTCACGCGCGAACATGGTCGCCTGGCGGTCGTTGCCAAAGGCGCCAAGCGACCCTTTTCACAATTGCGCGCCGTGCTGCTGCCGTTTCAGCGAATCCTGCTGGGGCTGGGGCGGTTGTCCGCTGGCATTGATGCCCACGAGGTTCAGACGCTGCGCAGCGCAGAATGGGCGGGAGGTGCCGCGATGCTGACCGGTGCGGCGCTGTTCAGCGGCTTCTACCTCAACGAGCTGCTGATGAAACTGCTGGCGCGCCACGACCCCCACGCCGCGTTGTTTGACGCGTATGCGCAAACGCTGCCCTTCCTGAGCGCCCTCGATGACTGCGTCGTCGAGGCAGCCCTGCGCGCCTTCGAGCTGAGGCTCCTGAAAGAACTCGGCGTGCTGCCCGATCTGAGCCAGGTCACCTTGACCCAGCAGCCGGTGCATTTAATGCAGCGCTACACGCTGCTGCCTGAAGCGGGTGTCGGCGCCCTCAGGGCCGGCGAACCGGAGTTGAGCGCGCAGACGTTGATCGCGCTTCAAGCGGCGCTGTGTCATGGCAGCCTGCCCGCGCTTCAACAGGCCTGCACCGCCGCACTGCCGGCGCTGAAGACGCAATTGCGTGGCCTGCTTCACTATCATCTGGGCCATGCGTCGCTGCGCACGCGGCAAGTGATGGTGGCGATGCAAGGCCTGGAGCCTCCGGCGTCGGCAACTCCCAAGGATCCTCGATGAACCCCCTCGTGAGCACAGGCAATGAATCGCGTCGGGCCATCACCGCCCTGTCTGTCAACCTCAACAGGGTGGCGTTGCTGCGCAATTCCCGGCCCCTGGGCATTCCCAGTGTCACGCGCGCGGCGAGCCTGGCACTCGAAGCAGGCGCGCAGGGAATCACCGTGCACCCGCGGCCGGACCAGCGCCACATCCGCGCCGACGACGTGCACGATCTGGCGGCGCTGCTCAAGGCCTGGCCGCAGGCCGAGTACAACATCGAAGGCAACCCGTTTCACAACCTGATGCCTTTCGTGCGCGCGGTGCGGCCGCAGCAATGCACCTTCGTGCCCGACAACGCCGAGCAGGCCACGTCCGACCATGGCTGGCAGTTCCCTCAAGACGCCGTGCGGCTGGCACCCCTGGTCGCCGAAGCCAGGGCCTTGGGCGTGCGGGTCAGCCTGTTCATGGACCCGGTGCCCGGTGCGATGCGCGCTGCGCGCGAGCTGGGTGCCGATCGCGTCGAGCTCTACACCGAAACCTATGCCCGCGCCCATGGCACGCCGCAACAGGCGGTGGTCCTGGCCAGTTTCACGGCCACCGCGCAGGCGGCTTTGCGCGAGGGCCTGGAAATCAACGCCGGTCACGACCTGAACCGGGTCAACCTGAGTGAGTTCCTGCGCGCCGTCCCCGGCGTGCGGGAAGTCTCCATCGGCCATGCGCTGATCGCCGACGCGGTCGAGCTGGGCCTGGGCGACGCCGTGCGCGACTACCTGCGCGGCATAGAGCGCGCCTACCTCGGCGCCGGCAAGGTGCCCGGCGCGCCACCGCCATGATCTACGGCATCGGCACCGACATTTGCGATGTGCGTCGCATCGCCGCGACCTATTCACGTCGCGGCGAGCGTTTTGCCGCCAAGGTGCTGGGCCCGCACGAGATCGAGGTCTTCCATGCCCGGCGTGCCGCGGTCGACTCGCGCGGTATCAGCTACCTCGCGACACGCTTCTCGGCCAAGGAGGCCTTCGCCAAAGCCATCGGACTGGGCATGCGCATGCCCATGACCTGGCGCGACTGCGAAGTCGTCAAGGCGCCCAGCGGAAAGCCGCAAATCAGGTTGCATGGCGAACTGGCCGCCTGGTTCGAAGCCCGCAAACTTGCCGCGCATGTCAGCATCACCGACGAAACCGACTATGCCGCGAGCTTCGTCGTCATCGAACAACAGGAATGAAAATGAAACCGACATACCCAGCGCCACGCGCGACCCCGAAAGGACATCCATGACCTCCCACGCTCCGGTGGTTCTCGACATCGCGGGATTGAGGCTCACCGCCGAAGACCGGCGCCGCCTCGAACACCCGCTCACCGGCGGGCTGATCTTGTTCGCGCGCAACTGGCAGGACCGTTTGCAACTCACCGAGCTCACCAGCGAGATAAAATCCGTCCGTGCCGATATACTGATTTGCGTCGACCACGAAGGCGGCCGCGTGCAGCGTTTTCGAACCGACGGGTTCACCCACCTGCCGCCGATGCGTGTCCTCGGCGAGATGTGGATGCGCGACGGCAAACGCCCCCAGGGCGATGGCGCGCTCAGCGCCACCGACGCCGCCACCGCCGCCGGCCATGTGCTGGGCGCCGAATTGCGTGCCTGCGGTGTCGACCTGAGCTTCACGCCGGTGCTCGATCTCGACCACGGCGACTCCGGTGTGATCGGTGACCGCGCATTTCACCGCGATCCGCGCGTCGTCGCGATGCTGGCCAAGAGCCTGATGCATGGTCTGTTGCTCGCGGGCATGCACAACTGCGGCAAGCACTTCCCCGGCCACGGCTATGTCAAGGCCGACAGCCATGTCGA
>JAYSVE010000378.1:0-10132 GCA_043718725.1 Methylibium sp. | reverse complement strand
CCGTCCCGCGGCACAGGAAGCGGCGTGTGGCCCGGCTTGCGCGGCGTTGCAACGCAGCGGCGTGCGAAGTCGGCATCGGAGTGCCCGTCACCGACAGGATCGGCGGCTTCGTCCTCGGGCAATGCAGCGCCGGCGGGCGGCACCGTTGCGCAGAGCGTCGCCAGCGGCACGGCGCCGCTGCCGGCAGGGGTGGGATGCAACATGTCGCGTCTCCTTCTGAAACCATTTACCCATGCGGTTGTTGGATGATGCTGATGCGGCCATCGGATTCCAGGCGCGCCAACTTGACCGTCTCCAGCGACTCGACGCCGTGCTGGCGCGCGGCGGCCATCAGTTCGTCCAGCGTCACCATTTCGCGGCGCAGGTTGGCCCGATAAAGCCTGCCGTCACGCACCAAAGTCAACGCCGCCGGCTCAAACACACGGCGCATGGCCGGCCAGCGAAAGCTGGCCCAGTCCAAAAGATAGCTCCAACCGGCAATGGTGGCCACCAGCAGCCCGCCGTCGGCGAGCGAATCGAAACTGGCCGCCATGGCGTTCTGCGATGCATCGGCAATCAACACCAGCAGCAGGATGTCGGCGATCGCAATCGAGCCGGCGTCGCGCTTGAGCACAAAGCGGAACAGGACAAACAAGAACCAGTACGCCGCGGTGCCGCGAAACACGATCTCCAGCGGTTCGGCGCTGAAGACGAACAGGGCGCTCAGATCGAACATGGCCGCCCCGGGCCAACGGCGCCCGCTGGTCCAGGTTCACGTCGACACCTCGGCATCGGTTGGCACACGGTTCACCCCGCACGATCCGCACCATCGCGGCCAACCCGACGAGTGCTCTCCAGCCCGCAGGGCAACTGCCTTGCGGCGCCGGGCAGGTCGGTCAAATGAAACCGTTTGACAACGTCGCCCACCGGCTTGACAACACCGAAGCGGGTGGGCGGGTTCGATTTGTCCATCGTGGGTCCAGGCGGTCGCCAAGGCGGCTTGAATGCAGTATTGACGGCGGCCAGGCGCCGCCCCAGCAGCGGATGGCGCAAACCGCCGTAGGTGCCGTCCTACGCCCGCGGCGGCGGCGTCGCGCGGCGGGTCGGCGTGCGTCCGGAATGGATCCTTTTCTTATGCGTTGAGGTCGGTCAGCACCGCGCCTGCCGGGCTCCAGCTGCGTGCCCATGGACACCGCGCGCAAACCCGGGTGCCGCGCCTTGACAAACGGGTCGAAGACGAACACCCGCATGCCAGAGGCCGGCGCCAGGTCGGCCAACGCGCGGCCGATCCAGCCCTGGCCGATGCTGCCCAGCGTGGCCCCACCCAACTCGCGCCCCATCACCGGCTCGGGCTCCAGGCCGGCACGGTAGCGGGCCACCGGGTCGCTGACCCTGGTCACCCAGGCCAGTGGCGGCTTCATGAATTCGGTTTGGGAATCAGTCGATGCTTCAGCAGCGCAGCGCTTGTGTGGCATCCTGAGCGCTCACGGAGATCCATCACCATGATCGACACTGCCCGAGAAGCGGCCGACCTGCTGTGGCAGCACCGCTGCGCCGGCACGGTGCTGGCCGCGCTGCCGCCCGCGCTGCGCCCGACGAACCCTGCGCAGGGCCACGCGATCCAGGCACAGTTGCCCCGCGTCGCGGGCGAGCGTGTCGTGGGTTGGAAGATCGCCGCCACCAGCCACGCGGGCCAGGCGCACATCAACGTCGGCGGGCCGTTGGCCGGGCGCATCCTGTCCTGCTTCGTGGTCGAAAACGGCGCGGCGCTGTCGCTGGCCGGCAACCGCATGCGCGTGGCCGAGCCCGAGTTCGCGTTCCGCATGGGGCGCGACCTGCCGCCGCGCGCGGCGCCGTACACGGTGCCCGAGGTGCTGGCCGCGGTGGCCACGCTGCATCCGGCCTTCGAGATCCCCGACTCGCGATTTGCCGAGTTCACGCGCGCTGGCCAGGCGCAGTTGATCGCCGACGACGCCTGCTGCGGGCCCTTTGCCTTCGGCCGCGCCGCACCGGCGCTCTGGCGCGAGCTCGACCTGCGCGCGCACCGGGTGCTCGGCAGCGTGTCCAACGCCGACGGCGTGCGCCTGACCCGCGAGGGCGAAGGACGCGCCGCCCTGGGTGATCCGTGCGTCGCGCTGGCGTGGCTGGTCAACGAGCTGTCGTCGCTGGGCATCGCCCTCGAAGCGGGCCAGTTCGTCTCCACCGGAACCTGCATGGCGCCGATGGCGATTGCGCCGGGTGATCGAGCGCAGGCGGACTTTGGCGTGCTGGGCGGCGTGTCGCTGGCGTTCTCAGCCTGACCTGACCCACCCCCGAAGCGGCTTCGCCGCTCCGCCTCAAGGGGGCCGAGACGGGGGCCGAGACCCGCGGCTCCATGCCGACCTGCGTCGGCTTGGACGGATCGAGGCGTGGCAGCGTCTCGCGGCCACGCGGCCTGCCAGGCACGCCAGCGGACCGGCAAAGCCGGATCCGCGGCGTCCGCCGGGGTGAATGCGACCGCGCACGCAGCGCGCGCGGGGCTGCTGCGCCGTCGCCTCCTGGCGAGGCGATTTCGACTAGGTGTTCGCCCCGGCGCCGAAGTCGTGGATCTTGATCGTGACCCCGGCGCCTCAGCCGCTACTTGCCCAGCTTGTAAACCAGCACCGTACCGCCTTGCGGCACCGCGTGCTTCTTGCCCGACAGCGTATCGACACCGTTTTGCATGCGCTGCGCATCGACGCCCCAGCCCGATTGCACGGCCACGTACTGCTGGCCGTCGATCTCGAACGAGGTCGGCACGCCGGTCACGCCCGACGGTGTCGCGGTCTCCCAGAGCACCTTGCCGCTGGTGGCGTCGAAAGCGCGGAACATGCGGTCGTTGGTGCCGCCGGCGAACAGCAGGTTGCCGCCGGTGGTCAGCAGTGGCGCCCACAGGTGGGTCGGGAACTTGTGCGTCCAGACCTGCTTGCCGGTCTTCAGATCCCAGGCTTGCAGCTCGCCGATCGTCTTCGGCGCTTGGGCGTCCTTCCAGCGCAGGCTGCCGAGCACGCCGTCGATCGGGTAGCCGATGTAGAGGTCGCCCTTCTTGTACTTGGTCTCCTCGGCCGCCGGCAGCTCAGAGCACAGGTTGTTGTTGGCCGGGATGTAGAACAGCCCGGTCTTCGGGTTGTAGGCCTCGGGCGGCCAGTCCTTGCCGCCCCACAGCGACGGGCAGAACTTCACCGCCTTGCCCATGCCCGGCTTCTTGGTGTCGTCGTAGGAAGGCCGGCCGGTCTTCGCATCAATCGACTTGAAGACGTCGTTGTGCACGTAGCGGTGAGCCTCGATGAAGTTGATCTTGTCAGCGGTGCGCTCCAACACCCACAGGTAGCCGTTGCGTCCGGCATGGACCGCGGCCTTGACCGGCTTGCCCTTGATGGTGGTGTCGATCAGCAGCGGCGCCGAGACCTCGTCCCAATCCCAGGCGTCGTTCGGGTGGTACTGGTGGTGGCCCTTGATCTTGCCGCTATCGACATCGAGCGCGATCACCGACGTGGTGTACAGGTTGTCGCCCTTGCGGCCTTCGGTCGGCCAGGGCGCGGGATTGCCGGTGCCCCAGAAAGCGAGGTTGGTTGCCGGGTCGTAGCTGCCGGTGATCCAGGCGGTGCCACCGCCGTTTTTGTGCGTGTCGCCGGGCCAGGTGTCGCCGCCCGGCTCGCCCGGCGCGGCCGTGGTGTAGGCGCGCCAAGCCTCGTCGCCGGTCTCGGCGTCATAGGCGGCGACGAAGCCGCGCACGCCGGTCTCGCCGCCGGAAGAGCCGACCATGATCTTGCCCTTGGCCGCCAACGGCGCGAGCGTGATGTACTGCAGCGCCTTGGAGTCGCCGACCTGCTTGGTCCAGACCACCTTGCCGCTCTTGGCGTCGAGCGCCACCAGGTGGGCATCGACGGTGGCCACATAGACTTTGTCGCCGTACAGCGCGACGCCGCGGTTGGTCGGGTGCAGCTGCAGCAGCTCCGACGAGATCTCCTTCTTGTAGCGCCACAGCTCGTTGCCGCTTCGCGCGTCGAGCGCAATCACCTGCGCGCCGGGCGTGGTGACGTACATGTAGCCGTTGTTGACGATCGGCGGCGCCTGGTGGCCCTCAACCTGACCGGTCGCCAGCGACCACGCGAGCTGCAGCTTGCCGACGTTCTTGTCGTTGATCTGATCGAGCGCGCTGTAGCCCCAGCCGCCGTAGTTGCCGCGGTACATCAGCCAGTTGGCGGGCTCAGGGCTGCGCAGCCGCTGGTCGGTGACGGGCCGGTAGTCGGCGACACCGTTGTCGGCCCAGGCGGCCGCAATCGGGGCCAGCGCGGCCGTCGCAAAAAGGGCCATCTTCAACGTGCATCTCATGTGAGGTTCTCCTTGGTCAGGTTGGAAACAATGGTCGGCCAGGCGCGCCCGGCCTTCAGTTCGCCACACCGGGCGGCGTCAGGAACGCTCCGGCCACGGCGAGCCGCCCGTCCTGCAGCTTCAACGGCAGAATCGGCAGCGCGCGCGGCGCCGGGCCATCGCTGACCCGGCCGGCCTCGAGCGGCTTGAACTTCGACGAATGGCAGAAGCAGACCAGCGCCTTGTCGGCCGCGACCCAGGTCTTGACGTCGCAAGCCTGGTGCGTGCAGATGGCCGAGAACGCGAGCACGCCGCCGGCGGCGCGCTCGCGCGTATCGACGTCGAGATCGCCTTCGGCAACTTTGACCAACACCACCTTGTTCAACCGCGAGTCGTTGCGGATCTGTTGGGTCGCCGGATCGAACGGAAAGGCGAGCACGGGCTTGCCGAGCACCAGGTCGGCGGCCTTGATCGCCACCGGGTTGCTCTCGACGTCGTCGGCCACCAACAGATCGCCGGCCTTCGGCCGCGCGTGGGCCGCCGACGGCGCGAGCGGGCCGAGGACCACCGCCGCACCGGTGGCGGCGGCGATGCGGATCACGCGCCGCCGGTCGAACCCGTCGCCGCCGTCGTCGCGGGCCGCGCGGATGCAGCCGCAGCCCAAGCCCAAGCCCAAGCCCGCAGCCATGTCGACCGCGGCATCGACATCGGCCTGCGCCGAGTCGGGCACCCGCGCGAGCGGCTGGTGCGAAGCGGCGCTCAGGACCTCGATCGCGGCGCGGCCCGACGATGGCACTTGCTTGCCGCCAATGAAGTTCTGCGGTTTGCGGATCATCCGGGGGGTCTCCTTCGGCGAGAGTGGGTTGACGGCGGGCGCGCTTTACGCCTCGATCGCCGCGCTGGCCGCCATGCGGTCACGCAAGACGCGGTGAAGGATCTTTCCGGTGGCCGTGCGCGGCATTTCGCGTTCGCCAACGAACAGCACCGAGCGCGGGCGCTTGTAGCCGGCGATGCGCTCGCGGCACCAGTCGAGCAGTTCGCGCTCGTCGGGCTGCTGGCCGGGGCGCGGCACCACGACGGCCAGCACCGACTCGCCCCATTTCGCATCGGCCACGCCGATCACCGCCACGTCCTGCACCGCCGGGTGCGCGGCCAGCACGGCCTCGACTTCGCTGGGGTAGATGTTCTCGCCGCCGCTGATGATCATGTTGCTCTTGCGGTCGACGAGGTGGATGTAGCCGTGTTCGTCGCGCCGCGCCATGTCGCCCACCGAACACCAGGCGCCGCCAAAGACGCCGGGCCGCCCCAGGCCTTCCGCGTCCCCTTGGGGGGCCGACTCGGCAGCGCCGAGTCCCGCGGGCCACCAGAACGCCTGCGCGGTCTTGTCGGGGCTTTTCCAGTAGCCGCTGAAGACGTAGGCGGTGCGCGAGTACAGCTCGCCGACCGCGCCGTCGGGCACTTCATGGCCGTCGGCATCGAGCAGCTTGATGGCGCCCGAGCCGGCCCACTCGCGGCCCACCGAGCCGAGCCTGGAGATCTGCTCGTCGGGGCGCAGCACCGTCACCCAGCCGGCTTCGGTGGAGCCGTAAAGCTCGAACAGTCGGCCGTTGGGAAAGAGTTCGAGGATCGCGCGCTTGGTGTCTTGCCGCGCCGGTGCCGACGAGACCAGCAGCTTGCCGACGCGCGAGAGGTCGTGCTGCGCCTTCAGCTCGGCGCCCAAGGCCAGCATCATCACGTAGTGCGTCGGCACGAGGGAGGTGAAGGTGATGCGCTCGCGCGCCAGCAGGCCGAGCAGCGCCTCGGGATCGAAGTGCGAGCGGTCGTCGATGACGATGGTGGCGCCGAGCATCGCGAAGGTAACGCTGAAGTACAGCGAGTTGGCGTGGCACAGCGGCATCACCAAGAGGCCGTTGTCGTCGCGCGTGAGGCCGAATTCGAGCGCGGTGGCCAGCGCGAGCAAGGCGTTGCCTTCATGGCTGCGCATCGCGCCCTTGGGGCGGCCGGTGGTGCCCGAGGTGTACATCAGCGCGAACAGGTCTTCGGGGAGAACGTCGATGGACGGGATCGTCGGCATCGCCGCGGCGATCAGCGACTCATAGCCTTGCCAGTTCGTCGGGGTGGTGTCGGCGCCGAAGTGGATGAAGCGCGCAGGGGCAATCGGCAGTTCGGCGCGGATGCCCTCCACCGCCTTGCGCAGGTCCTCCTGCACGATGAAGGCGCGCGCCTCGCTGTGCTGCACGATGTAGGCGATCTCGGGACCGGCGAGACGGAAGTTGATCGGCACTGCGACCAGGCCGGCGCGCGCGAGCGCGGCGTAGATCTCCAGCCACTCGATGGTGTTGAAGGCCAGCAGCGCGACGCGGTCGCCCTTGACAAGGCCGAGTGCGAGCAACGCGTTGGCAAGGCGGCTCGCGCGAACTTCCCATTCGGCATAGCTCAACGCGCGCCGCGAGTCGCGCACGCCGATCTTGTGCGGCTGCGTGCGCGCATGTGCGGCAACAGACTCCGCGAGTGTCAGCAGGCCGCTCATTGGCGCCGCTTCTGCTCGGCCTCGTCCCACGCGGTGAGCGCCTGCCGGTCGGGCACCCAGCCCAGGCCCTTGCCGGCGTCCGAACTCAAAGCGTCTTGCGTGGTCACCACGTCGACCAGCGCCGGCGCGTTGGCCAACGCATCTTCGATCGCGCCTTGCAGCCTTGCTGGGTCGGTCACGCGCTCGGCGTGCAGGCCGAAGGCGCGCGCCATCGCGGCGTAGTCGCTCCACGCGAGCAGGGTGCCGACCACGCGGCCGCCGTAGTTCATCTCCTGGTCGAGCCGCTCGATGTTCCAGGCGGCATTGTTGGAGACGATGAACACGGCCTTGGCGCCGTGGCGCTTGGCGCTGTCGATCTCCATCGCGTTGAAGCCGAAGGCGCCATCGCCCGTGATCGCCACCACCTGGCGCTCGGGGTGCAGCAGCGCCGCGGCCACCGCGTAGGGCGTGCCCACGCCCAGGCAGCCGAAGGCGCCGGCGTCGAGGTAAGTGCGCGACTCAAGCCCCATGCGCGCAAAGCTGAGCAGGTCGCCACCGTCGGCGATGGCGATGGCGTCGGGCTTCAACACCTTGCGCAGCGCGGCGAAGATGCGGTTCGGGTGCAGGTGGCCGTCGCGGCCGGCGGGGGCGAGTGCCATGCCTTCCGCGTGCTTGGCGGCGCGCTTGACATGCTCGGCGCGCAGCGCGGTGGTCCACGCGGTGTCGAGCGTGGGCGATGGCGCCCGCAGCGCATCGGCAAGCGCGGCCATCGCCAGGCCCGCATCGGCCAGCAGTTCGACCTCGCCGCGCCGGTTGTCGCGCAGCTCATCGGCGTGGTCGGCGATGCGGATGAACTTGGCTTGCTTGAACACGGCCGGCGAGCCGTAGCCCATCTGGTAGTCGAGCTTGCGGCCAATCACGAGTACAAGGTCGGCCTCTTGCATCGCGCGGGCGCGCACCGCACCAACGACGCCGCGATGCGCGCCGTCGACCAGGCCGCGGCTTTCCTGGGTGTCGAGATAGACGGCGCCGCTGGCGTCGAGCAGCCGCGTCAGCGTTTGGCCGGTGCCGCGCGCGCCGCGGCCGGTGATGACGAGTGGGCGGCGCGCCGCGCGCAGCAACTCGGCAGCGCGCGCGACGAGTGCCGCATCGGGCTGGGTGCGCGGGCGCGACTTCGGCGCCATGTGTTCGTCGAGCACGCAGGCCGGGTGCACCGTCTGGCGCAGCACATCGGTCGGGATCTCGAGGTAGACCGGCCCGGGCGCGCCGCCATCGCCCTCGGCGATAGACCAGGCCTTGTCGAGATCGCGGGCGATTTGTTCGGCCACGCGCAGCGTGCGCGCATCGCGCGTCACCGGCGCGAGGATGGCCACATGGTCGATGCCCTGCAGGGGGCCGAGATCGTCTTGCGGCACGGGCGGGCAGCCGCCGATCAGCAGCACCGGCACGCGCTCGAGGTGGGCGTTGGTGATCGCCGTCACGCAGTTGGTGACGCCCGGACCGGCGGTCGCCATCGCGATGCCGACGCCGCCCGAAAGCAGCGCATGCGCGTGCGCCATGTGCACGGCTGCCCCCTCGTCGCGCACATCGATGATGCGCACACCCAAGCGCGCCAGGTGGTCCCAGATCGGCTGGATGTGGCCGCCCTGCAAACCGAAGATGCGGTCGACGCCGCGGGCGACGAGGAATCGCGCGACGATTTCGGCGACGCTGCGGTGCGCGGGGGTCGATGCGGTGGGGGTGGTGGTCATGGGCAAAACTTTGCAAGGCGTTGGCATGACTTTAGTATTCTGAATTCAGAGTTCGATCAGGGAATTCCCGAGTGAACTCTGAATTCAGTGTTCAGCCGTCTTGCTACACTCGCCGCCATGAAAGCCCTCGCCCTGGCCCCCAACCTCGTCGAGCAGGTGCGCGATGCCATCCTGGGCGAGATTGCGTCGGGCCAGTTGGCGTCGGGCGAACGCATCATCCAGGAGCAGATCGCCAGGACGCTGGGCGTCTCGCGCCAGCCGGTGCAGCAGGCGCTGCTGCTGCTGCGCAACCAGGGCGCGCTGCGCGACGCGCCGGGCCGCGGCCTGGAGGTGGCGCCGCTGGAACCCGATCAGGTCAAGCACATGTACGACATGCGCGCGGTGATCGAGGGCCTGGCCTGCCGCCTGGCGGCCGAGAACAACGCCGAGCGCGCCGCCAAACTGGGCCCGGCCCTCATCGACGCCGGCCGCAAGGCGGTGGCCAGCGGCTCGGTGGTCAAGATGGTGGCCGCCGACATGAAGTTCCACGAGTTCATCTACGTCTTGTCAGGCAACCCGCTTATTGCGCCGGTGATGGCCAACCATTGGACGCAGACACAGCGCGTAATGGGCGAAGTGTTGATCAAGGACGAGACGCCGCGCGACATCTGGAACCAGCACGCGGCCATCCTTGACGCCATCGCGCGGGGCAACGCAGCCAAGGCCGAAGCCCTGGCGCGCAGTCACATCACGCAGGCCGCGGACTTCATGGTGACCCGGATGAAGGGCAAGGGTGGGCGAGCTGGCAAGTTCAAGGCGGCACCCACTTGAACGCCTTGCACGACCTGGGCAGCCGGGCGAGCTACTTGATGATGCAGCGTGACGCACACGTCGCAGCCGACCCCTTCGCGCCATGGGCAGACCGGCTCGCCATTCGCGCCACGAATCCGTCACAGCCCCGGACGGACCAACGGCTTGCATGACGTTGGGTCCATGCAAGCCGTTGAATCTTCTAACGTTTCTGGTGGGCCCTGAGTGACTCGAACACTCGACCTACGGATTAAGAGTCCGCTGCTCTACCAACTGAGCTAAGAGCCCCAAGTAAATTTGCCGCCTCGCGCAGTTTGCTCCGCGGGCCACCTGCGTATGGTGGGTTGTGCGGGGCTCGAACCCACGACCTACGGATTAAAAGTCCGCTGCTCTACCAACTGAGCTAACAACCCGGCAAGCCTATGATTATATGGGCCTTCTGTGGCCTGCCCGGTCAGTACCCCGGAGCACAAATTCTAGCGCCTCATTCGCCGCGACCAAGCCGAACGTGGCCGTGACGTTGACGCTGGAACCGTAACCGTGGCAGTTCAGTCCGCCATCGGCCGGCGCTGCGTTCGGCGGCGGCGCAACCGGCTCGCACGAGTGGACGCAGCGCACTCCCATCGCCCGTTCGCGCGTTGCGCCAATCTGCTTGCGCAAGCGTTGGCGCAGTGCCGCCAGCAGCGGGTCGTGCGTCACGAGCGCAAGGTCTCTCACCTGGACATCCTGGGGCCTGCGCTTGCCGCCCGCGGCGCCAACGACAACGAGCGGC
>JAYSVE010000377.1:0-1817 GCA_043718725.1 Methylibium sp. | reverse complement strand
GTCAAGACGCTGTTGTCCGACGCGTTCTACTGGACCGACAACGACCTGGTGGTGCAGACCCGCTCGATGTACGGCGGCAGCCCGCGCGCCGCCGCTGCGGTGGGTGCAGGTGCAGGCGCCGGCGCGAGCTTCCTGCTCGACCGAGGTGGCAAGGTCACGCACTTCAACTACTTTGCCAACGATCGCAGCGTGGCCGCCATCGCCAGCGCGTTGATGGACGCGCAGCCGGCCGACTTTGCGACGATCGGCCCGCTCTCTTGGGCCGGCCAGGACGCCAGCGGCACCCGCGCCGCGCGCGCCGTGTCCCGCTCGCGCGGGGCCGAAGGCGGCGCGGTGGCGGCGGACCGGCCGGCGGTGTTCGTGCTGCCGGGAATCCTGGGATCGAACCTCAAGCTCAATGGCAAGCGCATCTGGCTTGGCTTCCGTTTTGTCAACGGCCTCAAGAAGCTCGCCTGGGACCCGGCCACCGCCGCCAGCGTCGAGCCCGACGGCCCGATCGGCAGCGTCTACGACGACCTGATCGAGCGCCTGGCCGACACCCATGAAGTGATCCCGTTCGCGTTTGACTGGCGCCGCCCGATCGAAGACGAAGCGCGGCGCCTGGCCGATGCGGTCGACAAGGCGCTGATCGCGCGCAACGCCAGCCGCCAGCCGGTGCGGCTGATCGCGCATTCGCTGGGCGGGTTGGTGGCGCGCACGATGCGCCTCGAAAAGCCCGAGACCTGGCAGCGCCTGATGGCGCGCGAAGGCGCGCGTCTGCTGATGCTGGGCACGCCCAACGGCGGCTCGTGGGCGCCGATGCAGACGCTTTCCGGGGACGACACCTTCGGCAATGCGCTGGTCGCCTTCGGCTCGCTGTTCGACAACGGCGGCGCCCGCAAGATGATGGCCGGCATGCCCGGCTTCATCCAGCTGCAGGCCAACTTGCTCGACCCGGCGCTCGGCCTCGACAAGGCGAGCAGCTGGCAGAAGCTGGCCGACGATGACATGGCCCGGCTGCGCGAGCACAGCCTCTGGCACGATGATGCGCAACAACGCACGATCTACGAATGGGGCGCGCCGCCGCAGGCCGTGCTCGACCAGGCGGTGGCGCTGCGCAAGCGCCTGGACGAACAGGCCGCCACGCTGGGCGCCGACGCGCACAAGATGCTGCTGGTGGTGGGCCATGCCGATTTCACGCCGGCCGGCATCAGCTTCGGCGCCGACGGGCTCGAATACCTGGACACGCTCGACGGCGGCGACGGCCGCGTCACGCTGGGCAGCGCCTTGCTGCCGGGGGTGCGCACCTGGAAGCTCGACGCCGAACACGGCAAGCTGCCCGATGTGGCGCGCGCTTTCCCGGCCTATGTCGAACTGCTCGCCACCGGGCAGACCGCGCAGCTCGAAACCTTCGAACCGGCACCGAGTGTGCGCGGCGGTCCGATGGGCGTCGGCGCGCCGGTCGGGGCGGCGCTGGTGCGCAGCCGGCCGTCGCGCGGACTCCAATCGTCGCGGCCACCGTCGAGCGAGATCGATGTGTTCGGCTCCTCGCGCGACAGCCACGCCGGCACCCGGCGCGCCGGCGGCAAGGGCGCGGCGCTGCGCATCTCGGTCTACAACGGCGACCTGAAGTTCGTGCGCCAGCCGCTGATGCTGGGGCACTATCGTTCGATGAAGTTGACCGGCACCGAGGCCGTGGTCGACAGGCTGGTCGACCAGTCGATGAACCGCTCGCTGGCGGCCGGCCTCTACCCGGATGCGCCCGGTTCGCACCAGATCTTCGGCAACCTGCGCGAAGACCCCGAGAACGTGTTCGACATGGCACGGCCGCTGGCCGC
>JAYSVE010000376.1:0-4218 GCA_043718725.1 Methylibium sp. | reverse complement strand
GTACCGGCCTGGGCTGGGAAGCGGCGATTGTTCCATGGCCGCGCGGCGCGCCCTGGCGGCGCCGGCCGGCCCCAAGGCGCGAACCTACGGTCGTGCCGAGCGCCCCGCACCTGCCGCCTGACCCGATCCCGACGCGGCCTGGTCGGACTGGTCCCACGCCAGCGCGGCGAGCACGCTCACTGCAAGAATAACCAGCACACAAACGGCAAGACGGCGGGCAAAGCTCATGGCAGGTGGGCGACTCGTGATGGGGTGGCAGAAATCCGGGAACGGCGGCGAGGGTATCAAAAATCGCCGCGGCACAGGGCTGCGGCCATCCGATGGACCTGATTGTGCGAGGCCTGGGCGGCAGCGCAACGCACAAAACGCACAAAAGCGCGGCCTTCCCAATTCAACACGGCCGCTGTACCGCGGCGCCACACCGGCGGGTCGGATGTCACGACATGCGCAGCGGCGAGAATCGAAGCATGGCCTCCGCGACGCCCCCCACCACCGGCCAGAGCGCCATTGCGGCCGCGCCCGCCGACACGGCGGCGCCGAAGTCCGCGCCGCTGAAGGCGATGGAAAAGCTCGGCCTCAAGCGCGACATCGACCTGGCCCTGCACCTGCCGCTGCGCTATGAAGACGAGACGCGCATCACCCCGATCGCGACACTGCGCGATGGCGACACCGCGCAGGTCGAAGGCGTCGTCAGCGACTGTCAGATTCACGTGCGCGCGCGCCGCCAGTTGATCGTGCGGATCCACGAGGGTGACGACGACCTGGTGTTGCGCTTCCTGCACTTCTATCCGTCACACCAGAAGACGCTGGCCGTGGGCCACCGGGTGCGGGTGCGCGGCGAGGCGCGCGGCGGCTTCTTCGGGCTGGAGATGGTGCACCCGAGCTTCAAGGTGGTGGACCCGCAAACCCCGCTGGCCGCCTCGCTGACGCCGGTCTACCCGACCAGCGCGCAGTTGCCGCAGGCCTACCTGCGCAAAGCGGTGGCCTCGGGGCTGCTGCGGGCCGACCTGTCCGAGCTGTTGCCCGCCAGCGTCGTGCCGGCCGGCATGATGAGCCTGCGTGAGGCGCTGAATTTCCTGCACCGCCCGGCGCCAAGCGTCAGCCTGGCCACCTTGCAGGACCACAGCCACCCGGCCTGGCAACGCCTGAAGTTCGAGGAACTGCTGGCGCAGCAACTGTCGCAGTTGCAGGCCAAGCGCGAACGCGAGCGCCAGCGCGCGCCGCCCTTTGCCGTGCACGCCGGCGGCCTGCAGGAGCGCCTGCTCGCGGCACTGCCATTCGCGTTGACCGAGGCCCAGCGCCGGGTCGGCCAGGAGATCGCCCAAGACCTGCGGCGCAACGTGCCGATGCACCGCTTGCTGCAAGGCGACGTCGGCTCAGGCAAGACCGTGGTCGCGGCGCTGGCAGCGGCCATCGCGATCCAGGACGGCTGGCAGTGCGCGCTGATGGCGCCGACGGAGATCCTTGCCGAGCAGCATCTGCGCAAGCTGGTCGGCTGGCTGGCGCCGCTGGGCGTGGGCGTCGCCTGGCTCAGCGGCAGCCGCAAGGGCCGGGCGCGCAAGGACATGCTGGCCAGGGTGGCCTCGGGCGAGGCCGCGCTGGTGGTGGGCACCCACGCCGTCATCCAGGACCAGGTGACGTTCGCGCGGTTGGGGCTGGCGATCATCGACGAGCAACACCGCTTCGGGGTGCAGCAGCGGCTGGCCCTGCGCGCCAAGCTTGGCGCGCAGGTCAACGAAACCGCCAAGCTTGGCGCGAGTGCCAATGAAACCGCCAAGCAGCTTGGCGCGAGTGCCGATGAACCCGCCAAGCTTGGCGGGCATGCGGATGACCCGGCCAAGCTTGCGGGCCATCGGATCGAGCCGCACACCCTCATGATGAGCGCCACGCCGATCCCGCGCACCCTGGCGATGACGCTGTTTGCCGACCTCGACATCAGCACCATCGACGAGTTGCCGCCCGGCCGCACGCCGGTGCTGACCAAGCTGTTTTCGGACGCCAGGCGCGACGCGGTGGTGGCGCGCATCCGCACGGAAGTGGCGCAGGGCCGGCAGGTCTACTGGGTCTGCCCGCTGATCGAAGAGTCCGAGACGCTGGACCTCCAAGACGCCACGGCCACCCACCAGCATCTTTGCAATGAGCTGCCCGGCGCCACGGTCGGGCTGCTGCACGGCCGCATGGCGGGCGCGGAAAAAGCGGCGGTGATGGCGCTGTTCACCGAAGGGCGGATCGCGGTGCTGGTGTCGACCACGGTGATCGAGGTCGGCGTCGATGTGGCCAACGCGTCGCTGATGGTCATCGAACATGCCGAGCGCTTTGGGCTGAGCCAGTTGCACCAGTTGCGCGGCCGTGTCGGCCGGGGCGCGGCGGCCAGCGTCTGCGTGCTGCTGTACAGCGGCCCGCTGTCGGACAGCTCCAAGGCGCGCCTGAAGGCCATGATGGAAACCGGCGACGGCTTCGAGATCGCCCGCCGCGACCTGGAAATCCGCGGCCCCGGCGAGTTTCTCGGCGCACGCCAGTCGGGCGCGGCGCTGCTGCGCTTTGCCGACCTGCAGCTCGATGTGGCCCTGGTGCACAGCGCGCGCCGCGCCGCCGCGCTGCTGCTGGACCAGCACGGCGACATCGCGTTGCAACATGTCGCGCGTTGGCTGGGCGCGCGGGCCGACTACCTCAAGGCCTGAGGCTGAGCCGCTGCGGGCCATTGCGGCGGCCCACAACAAAACCAAACTGACTTTGGACACGCCGCAACCCAGTGCGCGGCGATAGCATCGGACGCGCTTCGCGTCCCCTGCCGCATGGCAGCCCTGAACGCCACCCAAAGGACCCCCCATGAACCTGATCCAACGCGTTCAAGACATCCTGCTCAAACCCAAGGAGACCTGGCCGACCATCGCCGCTGAACCGGCCGACACCGCGTCGCTGTACAGCCAGTACCTGGTCTTCCTGGCCCTGGTTCCGGCGGTGGCCGGCTTCATCGGCATGTCGCTGGTGGGCATGGGGGGTTTCGGCTTCAGCATGCGCATCCCGGTGATGACGGGGCTGGTCAACATGGTGGTGGCCTACGGCCTGTCGCTGGCGATGGTGTTCGTGCTGTCGCTCATCGTCAATGCGCTGGCGCCCACCTTCGCCGCAAGCAAGAGCGCCATCAGCGCGCTCAAGCTGGTGGCCTACGCCAGCACGGCGGGGTTCGTCGGCGGCATTTTCAGCCTGCTGCCGTCACTGTCCATCCTGGGCCTGCTGGCCGCGCTGTACTCGGTCTACCTCATCTACACCGGCCTGCCGGTGCTGATGAAATGCCCACCCGAAAAGGCCGCGGCCTACACCGCGGTGGTGGTCGTCTGCGGCATCGTGCTGATGCTGGTGCTGGCGGCCGTGTCCAGCCTGTTCATGCCGACGCGTGGCATGCACATGGGCGGCATGCCCGGCGCGATGGAGCGCGGCGGCGATGTGACGATCAAGACTCCGGGCGGCGAGGTCAACGTCAACACCAGCAAGATGGAGGAAATGGCGAAGAAGATGGAAGACGCCGGCAAGCGCATGGAAGCAGCCCAGAAGTCGGGCGACGGCCCGGCGGCCGGCAAGGCCATGGCCGACATCATGGGCGCGATGGGTGGAGCCGTGGGCGGCGCGGCCGGCGTGAACAGCGTGCCGATCGCCGCGCAGGACTTGAAGGCCTTGCTGCCGGAGTCGCTGGGCGCCCTCAAGCGCGAGTCGTTCGAGGCCCAGGGCGGCCAGGCCATGGGCTTCGCGGGTTCATCGGCCAAGGCCAGCTACGCCGGTGACCAAAAGCGCGTGCGGCTCACGATCACCGACATGGGCGGCATGGGCGGCCTCGCGGCGATGGCCGGCTGGGCCAACATGACGATGGACAAAGAAACCGACGGCAAGGTCGAGAAGGTCTACAAGCAAGGCGCGCGCACGGTGCACGAGGACTACCGCAAGGACGGCAGCCACGGCGAGATCACGCTGATCCTGGAAAACGGCGTGCTCGTCGAGGCCCAGGGGGAAAAGGTCGACATCGCCGCGTTGAAGAAGATCGTCGAAGGCCTCGACCTGGGCAAGATCGAGGCCTTGAAGCGGGCGGCGAAATGAACGCCGGCGGACCGGCCCGCCGACAAGGGCGACCCTGATCAAGTCCCCGCGAGGGCGCGCGCCTCGCTTTGGGATGGGCTGCAAGGCGCAAACCACAGCCATAGCTCCGGCTATGGCGAGGATTTG
>JAYSVE010000375.1:0-1821 GCA_043718725.1 Methylibium sp. | reverse complement strand
CGCCGTTCGGGCCCGGCGCCAAGCTGCCGGGAGTGCATGAAGCGCTCGGCTGGCTGGGCGTTGCCTGGCCGGCGTCGCCGCTGAACCTGAGCCTGCTGCTGGCGCTGGCCGCGGCGGCGGGCGTGTACCTGCTGCTGTGGCACACCCGCGCCGGCTACCTGTTGCGCGCGGTGGGGGCGAGCCCCGGCGCCGCGGCCTATGCCGGCATCCGCCCGCAACGCCAGGTGATGTTTTCGATGGCCTTGTCGGGGGCCCTGGCCGGGCTGGTCGGCATGAACGAGATCGCCGGCGTGAACGGCAAGCTGCTGCTGGAATTCGTCAGCGGCGCCGGCTTCACCGGCATTGCGGTCGCGCTGATGGGGCGCAACCACCCGCTGGGCATCGTCCTGGCCAGCGTGCTGTTCGGCGCGCTGTTCCAGGGCGGCGCCGAGGTGAGTTTCGAGGTGCGTGATTTCAGCCGCGACATGGTGGTGACGCTGCAAGGCTTCATCGTGCTGTTCTCGGGCGCCATGGCCTACGTGCTGGCGCCGACGCTGGCGCGTGGGCTCGCGCCGCGGGGCCGCCGGGCCCTCCCGGGCGCCGGGGTCGGCCATGGATGATGCGCTGTTCGGCGCGCTGCTCGGCTCCACCTTGCGGGTCGCCACGCCGTTGATCTTTTGCGCGCTGGCCGGGCTGCTGGCCGAGCGCTCCGGCGTCATCGACATCGGCCTGGAAGGCAAGATGCTGTTCGCCGCGTTCGTCGCCGGCGCGGCCGGCGCGGCCTGGGGCTCCACCATGCTGGCGCTGGGGCTGGCGATGCTCGTCACCATCGCCTTGTCGTGGCTGCACGGCTTTGCCTGCGTGAGCCACCGCGGCGACCAGGTGGTGTCGGGCGTGGCGGTCAACATCATTGCCGTCGGCCTGACCGCGGTGCTGGGCATCGCCTGGTTTGCGCAAGGCGGGCAGACGCCGCCGGTGACCGACGCCGTGCGCCTGCAAGCGCTGTTTCCCGGCGCCGCCGCGGCGCTGCGCGGCGTGCCGTGGCTCGGGCCGCTGATCGGCGACGGCCTGCTCAGCCACAACATCATGGTCTACCTGGCCGTGGCGCTGGTGCCCGCGGTGTGGTGGCTGCTGTATCGCACGCGTTTTGGCCTGCGCCTGCGCGCGGTGGGCGAGAACCCGCAGATGGTCGACGCGGCGGGCGTCTCGGTGACGCGCCTGCGCTATGCCGCGCTGACACTCAATGGCATGCTGTGCAGCCTGGCTGGCGCCTACCTGGTGCTGGCGCAGAACGCGTCGTTCATTCCCAACATGACGGCCGGGCGCGGCTTCATGGCGCTGGCGGCGATGATCTTCGGCAAGTGGCACCCGGTCGGCGCGTTCTGGGCCTGCTTGCTGTTCGGGTTTCTGGACGCGGCGGCCATCCGCCTGCAGGGCGTGCGCCTGCCCGGCATCGGCGAGGTGCCGGTGCAGGCGATCCAGGCCCTGCCCTATTTGCTGACGGTCATCCTGTTGGCCGGGTTCATCGGCAAGGCCGTGGCGCCGCAGGCGCTGGGCAAGCCGTACTTAAAGGAGCATTGAGGCCATGACCGAACCCGACCTGTGCGCCGATGAGTTGCAGCGGCTGCTGGACAGCGCCCGTGCCGCGCGCCAACGCGGCTACGCGCCGTACTCGAACTTCCGCGTCGGCGCCGCCGTGCTCGACGACCAGGACCGCGTGCACGCCGGCTGCAACGTCGAGAACGCCGCCTACCCGCAGGGCCAGTGCGCCGAGGCCGGCGCGTTGGGCGCAATGGTGCTGGCCGGTGGCACGCGGGTGCGCGCGCTGGTGGTGGTCGGCGA
>JAYSVE010000374.1:0-4227 GCA_043718725.1 Methylibium sp. | reverse complement strand
ACAATGCGCGCATTCGCGCCACCGCGCCGCAGGGCCGCGTGACCGTGGCCAGCGCCCGGCGCGCGCTGGCCAACGCCGACGCAAGCGAGGTGCAGTTGTCCGGCGGCGCCAAGGTCTTGCGCGAGGCCATCGGGCAGGAGGACGCGATCGAGTTTCGCGGCGACTTCCTGCATGCTTTTCAGAACAGCGAGAAATTGCGTTCGCACCTGCCGGTGATCGTGCTGCGCGGCACCACCCAGATCAGCGCGGACGCCATGGAGTACGACAATTTGGCACGGGTGCTGCAACTCAGGGGCCGCGTCCGCGCGGTATTCGCCGCACCCCCACTGCGGCCCGGCGCCAAGCCCAAGTCCGATCCATTGCCCGCACCTTGACTGAGCATGAACGTACTTTCTGATGTGTCGTCTGCGGCGTCTTTGGCCCGAGCGCACCGGGCCGCTTCCGGCCGGAGGCCGCAGTCCTTCGACAAGCGCGAAACCGTCCTCGGGATGGTTCCACTTCCAGCCTCAGCAGCACGGGTGAAATCCGCTGTGCGCGGTTTGAAAGAACACCCGTGAGTGCGCCGCTGGTTTTCATCTCCGGCGCCTCCAGCGGCATCGGCCAGGCCTTGGCGGCGCGGTTTTGCCGGGGTGGCTACCGCTTGGCCCTGGTGGCCAGGCGCAGCGCGGAAGTCCAGGCCTGGGCCGAGGCGCAGGGCGTGCCGGCCTCGATGGTTGCGGTCTATTGCGCCGATGTGCGCGACATCGCCAGCATCACCAACGCCGGCCGGGCCTGCATCGCCGCCCAGGGTGTGCCCGATGTGGTGATCGCCAATGCCGGCATCAGCATAGGCGTGGACACCGCGGTGCTCGAAGACCTGAAGGTCATGCGCGCGGTGCTCGAAACCAACCTGCTCGGCATGGCGGCGACCTTGCAGCCGTTCATCGCGGCCATGGCGGCGCGCCGATCAGGCGCGCTGGTGGGAATCGCCAGTGTTGCGGGCATCCGTGGCCTGCCGGGCCATGGCGCTTACTGTTCCAGCAAAGCTGCCGTCATCAGCTATTGCGAAAGCCTGCGCGGCGAGTTGCGGCCCAGTGGCGTCAAGGTGGTCACGATTGTTCCCGGCTACATCGACACGCCGCTCACCCGAGAGAATCGCTACAGCATGCCGTTCCTGATGCCCGCCGAGCGGTTTGCCGACAAGGCCTTCGACGCGATCGTGGCCGGTGCGAGTTACCGCGTGTTCCCGTGGCAGATGGGCGTGGTCGCCAAATTGCTGCGCCTGTTGCCCAACCCGGTGTTTGACTGGGCGCTAGCCGGGCGGGCCAGGAAACACCGGCAAACCGACTGAAATTGCGGCACCCGAATTTGCGGCACCCGAATTTTCTGAGCCCAAAGGCGACAAGGCGGGGCACTTGCGTGCCCCGCCTTGTCGTGAAACCTGGTATGGGTTGTTCAGTAGCCGCCGCGGCCGCCACTGCCGCCACCACCACCGTAGCCGCCGCCGCCACCGGAGCGGCTACCGCCACCGCCGCCGCCAAAGCCACCACCGCCTCCGGAGCGACCACCGCCACCGCCGCCAAAGCCGCCCGGACGCTCTTCGCGAGGACGGGCCTCGTTGACCACCAGAGCGCGCCCATCGAGGGCCTGGCCATTCATGCCATTGATGCCTGCTTGCGCCTCGGCATCGGTACCCATTTCCACGAAGCCGAAGCCCTTGGAGCGACCGGTGTCGCGATCCATCATGACCTTGGCGGACGTGACAGCACCGAATTGTGCGAACGCCTGTTGCAGATCTTCGTCGCGTACGCTGTACGCAAGATTTCCGACGTAAAGTTTATTGCCCATGGGGGAGCACCTTTCCATTTCCTACAGACATGTGGAGCTTCTACCCATCGTGAACCATTCAAGCGAAGGCGCCGCGTCCATGCACAGATTGGCGAATATACGGGAATTGGGCACAGGGTGGCAGGCCTTGGCAGAACAAATGTTGTTTTCGAGGGGGTTGCCCGCTGCGTCGCTTCGGTGCGGTGTAGCACAGTCGGTTGCGGGCGATTCAGTCATGAGCTTGGCCGCGCGGCCCGCGCGCATTTGCCCATGACGATGTTGTCTGCAAGCCGCCTGACAGCGAGGCCGCGCATTGCAAGCCTGGTGCCGAGCCTGACCGAGTTGCTCGTCGCTCTCGGGCTGGCCGAGCACCTGGTGGCCAGGACGGGCTACTGCATCCACCCGGCCGAGGCACTGCGCCACGTGGCCAAGGTCGGCGGGACCAAGCAGGTCAATCTTGCCAAGCTGCGGCGCCTGGCGCCCACCCACGTGCTGGTCAATGTGGACGAGAACCGGCAGGACACCGTGGCCGCGATTCGTGCCTGGGGAGCGGGCACGGCGCCGGAAATCGTCATCACTCACCCGCTGGATCCACAGGACAACCTCGCGCTGGTGCAGCAGCTTGTGGCGACTTTCGGGTTCGTGCCTGGCGTGACGCAAAAGGCGGCAACCCTCACCGCGGCGCTGCAACAGGAACTGGCGCTGACCCAGCCCGGCGCGCGCGCGGACCGGCGCGTGCTCTACCTGATCTGGCACGAACCGTGGATGACCGTGGCGCGCGACACCTACCTCTCGCGCATGCTGGCGCGCATCAATTGGCAGACGCTGCCCAACCTGATCGGTGGTGACAGCGGCGCGGCGCGCTACCCCGTGGTGCAAGGCACCGAGCCCTGGCTGGCCGATGTGCAACGGGTGCTCCTCAGCTCGGAGCCCTGCGCCTTCGGCCCCGAGCATTTCTCGGCCGCCAGCCAACTGTGCCCCAACGCGAGCGTGCAAGCGGTCGACGGTGAACTGCTCAGTTGGTACGGCGCCCGTGCCGTGCCGGGGCTGCGATACCTGCGTGAACTGGCGAGCCACGGCGGTTGACACGCGGGGCCAGCGAGGCCGGACCGCCGCGCCACAATCGGGCATGGACATCTACAAGCCCCTGGTGGCCTTGCTCGCCATCGTCAATCCGATCGGGGTGATTCCGTTTTTCATCCACTTCACCCAGGGGTTCAACCGCCAGCAGCGCCAGCGCACCATTCGAGTCGCCTCGGTCAGCGCCTTTGTCGTGATTGCCGTCAGCGCGCTGGCCGGCCTGAAGATCATCGAATTCTTCGGCATCTCGCTGGCTTCGTTCCAGGTCGGCGGCGGCATGTTGTTGCTGATCTCGTCGCTGCAAATGCTCAATGCCCAACCGGCCGAGGGAAGCAAGGAAGACCTGAACGAAGGCGACACCAAGGTCGACGCCGGCGCGAGCATCGCGATCGTGCCGTTGACCATCCCGCTGCTGACCGGCCCCGCCACGATCTCCACGATGATCATCTACGCCGACAAGACGCGCCACTGGTGGGAGCTGGCCATTCTTGGGGGCTACGGCGTCGTGATCGGCTTGTCGGTGTGGCTCGCGTTCAGCCTGTCGGGCCGCATTGCCAGGGTGTTGGGCAAGACCGGCATCAACGTGATGACGCGCTTGATGGGCCTGATCCTGGCCGCCCTGGCGGTCGAGGTCATGGCCGACGGCCTGGTCAAGCTGTTCCCTGTCCTTGCCAGCCCGATCCGCTAAGCCGGCCACCGGCACAACACGAATGGTTCATGGACAAGCCAGCCTTCGACTACATCATCTGTGGCGCCGGCACGGCGGGCTGCCTGCTTGCCAACCGCCTCAGCGCCGACCCGTCCAAGCGGGTGCTGCTGATCGAGGCCGGCGGACGCGACAACTATGTGTGGATTCACATTCCGGTCGGCTACCTTTTTTGCATTGGCAATCCGCGCACCGACTGGCTCTACCAGACCGACCCCGAACCCGGCCTGAACGGGCGCCGCCTGATCTACCCGCGCGGCAAGGTGTTGGGCGGCAGCAGCAGCATCAACGGCATGATCTACATGCGCGGCCAGGCGCGCGACTACGATCAATGGGGTCAGGGAGACGGCTTTGGCGTCAACCCCGGCTGGAGCTGGAACGAGTGCCTGCCTGGGTTCCTGAAGCACGAAGACTTTCACCGCGGCGCCGACGCATGGCACGCCGCCCCGGGCTTTGACGCCAGCGGCCAACGGGCGGGCGGCGAATGGCGGGTCGAGAAGCAGCGGCTGCGCTGGGACATCCTCGATGCCTTCGCCCAGGCCGCCCAACAGGCCGGCATCGCGCCCAGCAGCGACTTCAACCGCGGCGACAACGAAGGCGTGGGCTACTTCGACGTCAACCAGAAGGCCGGCGTT
>JAYSVE010000373.1:0-10193 GCA_043718725.1 Methylibium sp. | reverse complement strand
TGCACCGCAAGTGCACGGTCGCGGAACACGCTGGACACGAACACCAGGCCACTGGCCTTGCGAAAAACCCACCTCTCCACGGCCATGGCGAGCGATGCGAAGAACAAGGGCCGCACCCGTTCCACGGTGGCCGAGTCGTTGATCTCGAGGATCACCGGCAGGCCGCGCAGGCGCGCGATCAACACCGGGGCGAACATGTACAGCGAGTAGCGTTCGTAAATGAACGTCACGTCCTGGTGCTGGCGCAGATAGGCCAGGATGCGCCAACCCGCAACCAGGTTGTAGGCCAGTTCGGCCAGTTCAAACAGCGGCTCGGGCAGCTTCGAGACGAGCTTCATCAGCCGCGTGGCCTGGTGCGTCGGCGACATCGCCTTCGGACTGGCGTAGGGATCCGCGCCGGGCAATGAAATGATGTCCACCGCGATGCCTTCGACGCGAAGCGCATCGGTGATGCCCCGAATGTGCACGCCCTCCACAGCCTTGCCTTGCGTTCGGTGGTGATAGAGCACTCGCTTCACGCGATCAGAGAGCTGTGGGGTCGACATCTGTGATTTCTTGAATGTGCACCGGTTATGTGCTGGCCTATTATGCCGAGGGACTTTGGCGTCCAAGCCTTGGTCAGCGTGTGCATTTCACGCACTGAGGCGGTGGTTTGCGGACATGGTGTCAATCAATGAGTTTTGCGCTTTTCATCCTCTACATCCTGTTCACCTACCTGCGGCCGTTCGAGATGATTGCCCCTGATCTGGCCTCTTACCGGCCGATGCTGATCCTGTGGACGTTGGCCTTCGTCACGGCCGGGGCGCGCGCCCTGGCGCGCAACGAAGTCGCGGCGCGGGCGGTGCATTTCGGATTGCTCGGCCTGCTGGTCGCATCGATCGCTTTTTCGCAGATCGCGAATCAGTGGGCCGGTGGCGCCCTGCCGGCCGTCGCCGAGTTCAGCACGGCTGCGATGTTGATGGTGCTTTGCACGCTCAACCTCACCTCGCTTCGGCGGCTGCAGGTCACTTGTGTTGTGATTGCCTGCAGCGTGATCGTGTTGGCGGGCCTCAGCACGTTTTCGTTTCACACTGGATTCATGGCCGACGAGCTTGTGCTGCGTCAGAACACCAATGACGACGAAGAGTCCGACTTGCCCCAAGAGGTGCAGGAATATGCCGCGCCGGCCGACGACAAGTCAGGCCGCTATCTGCTGCGTGCGCGCAGCCTGGGGTTTCTGAACGATCCCAACGACTTTGCACAGACCCTGGTGATGGCGCTGCCCTTGCTTTGGTGGTTCTATATTCCGGGGCGCTGGCTGAGAAATCTGCTCGTCGTTGCCGCGCCGGGCGCGCTGCTGGGCTATGCCATCTACCTCACCCAGTCGCGCGGCGCACTGCTGGGTGTCGCGGCCCTCGGGCTGCTTGCCGCGCAGCGTTTTCTTGGGCTGTTTCGGACCCTGCTGCTGGCGGCGCTGTTGGTGGCGGGCATGAGCATATTGAGCTTTGGCGGACGCGAGCTTTCTTCCAAGGAGCAATCGGCCGCGCAACGCGTCGAAGCCTGGCAGCAGGGGATCACCATGCTCAGGGCCAAGCCGATCCTGGGGGTGGGCTACGGCAACTTCACGGACCACCATTACCTCACCGCGCACAACTCCTTTGTGTTGTGCTTTGCGGAACTGGGTTTGGTCGGCTACTTTGCCTGGATTGGCTTGATCGTCCTCACCTACAAGGGCCTTGAACAGGCGCTGCGGCTGGCACCACCGAACACGCCCGAGCGAGAACTCGCGGTGGCGCTGAAGGCTTCGCTGGTAGCGTACCTGGCCTGCGCCTGGTTCCTGTCGCGCACGTACTCGCCGGGGCTGTTCGTGCTGTTGGCACTTTGCGTGGCGTCATGGATAGGCGTGCGACAGATCCACGGGCCGCCGCCACGGGCGGTCCTGGCGATGCCGCTGGTGTGGCGCATGTCGACGCTGGCAACCATGGTCGTGAGCATTGCCGTTGTCTATGCGTTTGTTCTGGTGCAACGCCAAACGGGTTGAATGTGACAGAGTTCCGATTCACTGGCCACCGTCCTGTGCAGCGTTCAATGCCCCGCAGCTTTCCAATAAACTTCGCCCGAGGTTTGTTCGTCCGCGCGGTGCGCCAGCGGCGAACGACGCAAGCCTTCCCGATCTGGAGACCCGATGACGTGGCGGGGTTGTTCGCCGCACCGGCCGCGCAAGGTCCGCGCCGATTCAAGTACGCGGCCACGCGCGATCGCAATTTGCCCTCCGCAGACGCACGGACTCGACATTCAAGGTTCGCATGACACTTTTTCTTTTTGCTGTGATGGCAGCGGCTTTGGCCGTTTTCGCCTTGGTTGCCATCGAGATTCGCAAGAAGAACATCACCGGCTGGATCGGCAGCTTCGCGCGCCAGGACTGGCGGGGCGAGCCGGCGCAAGGCGCGACGAAGCACTTGATGTTCTGTTTTGTCGATCACTACGAACCCGGTTGGAAGCAACCCTCCTACGAAACCGAGTGTGCGCGCGTCGCACGGTGGAGCCGCGAGTACCCCAAGCTATGTGAGGGCCGTCGTGACGCCGACGGCCGCGCGCCGGTGCACACCTTTTTCTACCCCGAAGAGGAGTACCGCTCCGAACACCTCGATGCACTGGTCGATCTGTGCCGCATGGGCCTGGGCGAGATCGAAATTCATCTGCACCATGACAACGACACCGAGGCCGGGCTCAGGGAGAAGCTGAGTCGATTCACCGAACTGTTGGCCTCCAGACACGATGCATTGTCCCGCCATCCCAGGACCGGGCAACCTCAGTGGAGCTTCATCCATGGAAATTGGGCGCTAGACAACTGCCACCCAGCCGGCACCGGGTGCGGCGTGAACAACGAGCTGATCATTCTTCGCGAAGAAGGCTGCTACGCGGACTTCACGTTGCCGGCCGCGCCCGACCCGTGCCAGACCCGCGGCATCAACAAGATCTACTACGCTACCGATGACCCGTTGCGTCCCAAGTCGCACGACAGCGGAGAGCGTGTTCGTGTCGGAGGCACGCCCACGGGTGACCTGATGATCATCCAGGGCCCGCTCGGTTTCATGTGGCACAACCGAAAATTCGGCATCATTCCGCGCATCGAGAACGCCGACGTGCGGACCAGTTCGCCGCCGACCCGGGCGCGGGTGGATGCCTGGGTGGACATGGGTATCCATGTTCAAGGCAAGCCCGAGTGGATCTTCGTCAAAGTGCACACCCACGGAACGCAAGAGCGCGACATGGACACGCTGCTGGGCGAACCGATGCGCCAAGCCTTTGAGCACCTGGAGCAACGCTACAACGACGGCCGCGAGTGGAAGCTCCACTATGTCAGCGCCCGCGAAACCTACAACATCATCAAGGCGGCGGAGGCCGGCCTGGACGGCGATCCGGGCAGCTACCGCGACCACGTGATTGCACGTCCGCGGTATGCCAAACGCTGAGCCCGCGTGATGCTGGCCACGGTCTTGCAAGTGATTGCGCTGCTCAGCATCGGCGCGGTGGTTTACTCGTATCTGCTGTACCCGTTCGTGCTGGCCGGGGTGGCTGCGCTGGTGCAAGTGCTACGCGACGCCAGGTATGTGTTCAAGAAGCAGGAGCGCCGGGCGCGCGGCGACCAGGAGTTGCCCGCGGTTGCTGTGGTCATCTCGGCGTTCAATGAAGAAAAACACCTGAAGCAGCGCATCGACAACCTGCTTGCGCTCGACTACCCGCCGCACCTGTTGCGCGCCTACATCGGCTCCGATGGTAGCCGCGATGCGACGGGTGCGATCCTTTCGGCATGCCGGGACTCGCGCGTTGCCGCTTTCGTGTTCGAACAAAACCGTGGCAAGGCCAGCGTGCTCAATGACCTGGTTGGGCGAACCACCGAGCCCGTCGTGGTGTTCTCGGATGCCAACACGTTTTTCGAGCGGGGCGCACTGCGCAAGTTGGTGGCGCATTTTTCCGATCCGCACGTGGGCGGCGTCAGCGGCGAACTGCGCCTGCTCGGTGCCGGCGGCGACAACCAGGATAGCCTGTACTGGCGGCTGGAACAGTTCCTGAAATTCTTCGAGGCGCGGATCGGTGGCTTGCTGGGAGCCAACGGCGCCATCTACGCGATACGCCGATCGCTGTGGCAACCGTTGGCCAGCGACACGATCTGCGACGACTTCTGCGTGGCCATGAACGTGGCTGCGGCGCGCCATCGCCTGGTGTACGAACCCGCCGCCTGGGCTGAAGAGGAAACACCTCAAGCCATCGGCGACGAATACCAGCGCCGCGTCCGCATCGGGATCGGCAACTTCCAGGCCATGATGCGCCACCCCGAATACCTGTGGCGCAGCTCGGCCGGCACCGCGTTCGCTTATGTTTCCCACAAGATCCTGCGCTGGACGGCGCCGCACCTGCTGATCCTGGGGCTGGCGGCATCGCTGGCGCTTGCCGTCCATTCGTCGGCGTGGTTGGCGTTTGCGCTGCTGCAGGGGGTCGCGTACGCCAGTGCGGCCGTCTGGTACAGAATCAGCAAGAACGGTCGTTCGTTGCCGTCGGCACTGCGAATCCCGGCGTTTCTTTTTGCCCTGAACTGGGCATTTCTGGTGGCTTCCAAGCGTTACATGGCCAGGCAATACAGCGGGTCGTGGCGGCGCACCAGCCGCTGAAGCGGCGCGCCAAACATCACGTTAACGCCGTGGCCGCAGCGGCCGCCGGGGCGAGAACTCGGCGGAGTCAGAGAAAATCGCCACGCTGCATCCGAGCGTCGTTCCGATTGCCTGGGGTGCCGCGAACGTGAGTTGACGGGCCGCCCATTTATCAACAAGACAACAAGAGAACATCAATGAGGGCAGCGTGCTGAGAGTCGCAATCGTGGGGTGTGGAAAGATTGCCGACGGGCATGTGGAGCAAATTCGGGCCACCGGCCGGGGCGAGGTGGTGGCGGTGTGCGACAGCGAGCTGCTGATGGCCGAGCAGCTGAGCGTGCGTCTGGGCATCTCCGCGCGCTACACCGATCTGGCCGAAATGCTGCACGCCGAAAGACTGGATGTGGTTCACATCGCGACACCCCCGGATTCGCACGTTGCCATCGCTTGCGCGGCGATCAACGCGGGCTGCCACGTGTTTGTTGAAAAGCCTTTCGCGCTGACCGAGGCGCAGGCGCGCGTCATTCTCGATGCGGCGGCTGCGGCGGGCAAGCGTGTCAGCGTCAACTACCTGTACAACTTCGAAACCCCGGGCCTCGAGCTGGAGAAGCTGCTCGCGGCCGGTGCGTTGGGCGACATCGTGCACCTCGAGACGAACTACGGCTACAACCTGGCCGGCGACTATGGCCTGGCCGTGATGGCCGACCCTGGCCATTGGGTCCATCGCTTGCCGGGCAAGCTGTTTCACAACGTCCTGGATCACGTGTTGGCCAAGGTCGCTGCCCACATCGGCGACGACTTTTCGGTCCAAGTGCTGGCCTTCCGGCGCAGGCCGGCCACCGGCAATCCGGCGGTCGACGCGATGTCCGACGAACTGCGCTTCATGTTGCGCGGCGGCGCGGTGACGGTGTCCGGGCTGGTGAGCGCGCATGGCCGCCCGGTCGCCCATACGCTGCGGGTTGTTGGCACGGCCGACACGGTGGAGTTGGACTACGCGGCGCGCACGCTCGTGCAAAGTGCTCGCCAGACCCAGCCCAGCGCCATCGGCCGGCTGTTCCCGCCCTGGGTCCAGGCACGCCGCTTCGTGCGCAACGGCTGGCGAGGGCTGGGTGAGTTTCGCCGCCACGAGGCGCACTACTTCCAGTGCATGCGAGTGCTTCTGAACCGCTTCTACGACGCAGTGGAGGGCCACGGCGCCGACCCGGTGCCACACCCGCATATCTTGCGGGTGTGCCGCGCCATCGACCAGATGGTGCTTGGCATGGAGGCCCGCGCATGAAGATCTTGCTCACCGGCGCGGGCGGTTTTCTCGGCAAACGCATTGCCCGCAGCCTGCTTGCCAAGGGCGCTGTCGACATCCGCCTGCACTTTCGCCAAAAGCCGCCCGCGGGGTTCATTGAAGGATTGGCGACGCAGTTTCCGCAGGCCCACATCGAGTCTGCCGCGGCCAACCTGCTGGCGCGTGGCACGCTCGGCGCGATGATGCAGGACGTGGACTGCGTCATTCACGCTGCGGCCGGCATGCGCGGCGCCGCCGCCGACATGTTCGCCAACACGGTGCTGGGCTCGCGCAACTTGCTCGAAGCAGCGGTTTCCCAAGGCGTCAAGCGGGTCGTGTTGATCAGCTCGTTCTCGGTCTACAAGACCGAGCCGCTTGCCGATGGCGCGCTGCTGGCCGAGTCCACGCCGATCGAGGAAGTCGGCATCAACAAGGGGCCTTACGGGTACGCCAAGACGCGCCAGGAGCGCATGTTCCTGGCGCTGGCGGAAAAGCACGCGTTTGAGGCCGTGATCCTGCGGCCCGGCGTTATCTACGGTCCGGGCGGCGGCGCACTGTCGCCGCGCGTCGGCCTTAAGGCCATGGGGCTGTTTTTCAGCCTGGGCGGTGCCGTTTCGCTGCCGCTGACCTATGTCGACAACTGCGCTGACGCGGTTGCCCAGGCCACGTTGAGTGCCCCGGCCGGCAGCGCCTTCAATGTCGTCGATGACGACCTGCCGACCTGCAGTCAGTACCTCCAAGCTTACCGAAAGCAGGTCCACCCGCTGCGCACCGTGCCGGTTCCTTACTGGGCGTTTTTGATCGGTTCGCGCCTTCTCGAGCGCTACCACCGGGTCTCCAAGGGCCAGTTGCCGGCCGTATTCACACCCTATGTGGTCCGGTCCATGTACCGTCCCCTGAAGTACAGCAATGCCCCTTTGCGAGCCATCGGCTGGCAGCAGGCGGTCCCCACGCGCGAAGGCATGGCGCTGGCTTTTCGCTGGCTGCGCGAATCGAGAAAATGACGCCCGACGTGCTGCGGCTACATCGCCCGCCGATAGAAATCATCGTAGGTGCGGCACAAGGCATCGATCGAAGCATGGGCGTTGACCCATTCGCTGGCGCCGGCCCCAAGCCGGGCGCGCAGTGCCGGGTCATCCAGCAGCCTCTGCAATGCGGCGCACAGGGCCTCTCCATCGTCGACCGGCACAAGCAAACCGGTCTGGCCATCGTGCACGATTTCCGGGTTGCCGCCAACGCGTGTGGCAACCACCCCCAGGCCGGTCGCACAGGCCTCGAGCAAGGCAATCGACAGGCCCTCGGTGACGGACGGCAGGGCAAAGATGTCGAAGGCCGGCAGCAAGTCGGCGACATCCGGGCGTTGACCCAGGAAGTCCACACTGGCGTCCACGTTCAGCGCTTGCGCTTGTGTCCGCAGAGTCGCGTCCAGCGGGCCGTCACCGACCATCACCAGGCGCAGCGTCGGGTGGGATTTCAAAAGCGCAGGCATGCTGGAGATCACCAGACGCTGGTTCTTGAGCCCCACCAACCTGCCGACGCAGGCGATCACGGGAACGTCGGTGGCAAGCCCCAAGGCAAGCCGCGCCGCCTGGCGTCGCGCCGGCGTCCCGATGAAGCGATGAACCGGGATGCCGTTCAGCACGGTTTGCGCCGATTCCGCTTTCATCAGTGCGGAGGCGACATAACGGTCATGCACCTGTTGTCCCACCATGGCCACGCGGCGCGTACGAAGCAGCGAAAGCCGGTACATCCAGCGCAACTTGCGGTCGGCCAGGCGGTTGCCCATGTCGTGACAAGTGCCCACCAGGGGAGGCCGGGCGCGCACACCGACGAGTGCCGCCGCGGCATAGTAGTTCGGCACAAAATTGTGGGCGTGCACAACACTCACCTGGCGCTGTGTTGCCAGGCGCCGCAGCTTTCCGAGCACCGCGAGGTCCAGACTGCGCGATTTGTTGCCCTGCACGACCTCGACGCCGGCCGCTTCGAGTTGGGGCAACAGGCCGACGGTCCGATTGATGCTGAACACAATCACCTCGTGGCCGCCGGTGTGCTGGGCGATGGCCAGGTCCGTCACGACCCGTTCGAGTCCGCCGAATTCGAGGGAGTCAACAACGTGCAGGATCTTGAGCGGCGAAAGTCTTGGTTTCATCGGATTGAGGAGACGAGTCCGGCAGGTGAGTCCTCGAAGCGGGCTGTGCATTGCGGCTGCAGATTGTCAGCGCCGCAGAGCCGCGATGATGCTAAGCGACGGAGCGGCGCCGATGTTGGACCCGTGCTGTGCAGGAAATCGCGCCGTGGCCTTTCGCAGCATCGCATGGGCCGTCGTGCCGGCGACGAATGCTGCACCACACGGATTGTTCGCAGGCTGCGTGCATGACCCCGCACCGACCGCGCCGATGAGCCGGCCCTTCAGTCGACTGGCAACTGCCAAGGCGGCCTTGCTGATGACGGGCTCGACCTACGTCAGCTTCATTCTCGGCCTGGTCGTGAGTGCGCTGATCGCGCGAGCGCTTGGCGCACAGGAATTCGGCCGCTACGCCTACGTTGTGTGGATCTCCGGCGTTCTTGTGATGATGGCCAACAACGGGCTCAACACCACCGGCATCCGCTTCATCGCCGAAGGCATTGGACGGGGCAACCCGCAGGCCGCCAAAGCCGTTCATGGATGGTTGCAACGCTTGCAAGTGATGTGCCTGCTCGCCACCGTGGTGGGTTTCCTGGTCACGCTGCCGCTCACTGCGTCGGCGGGCTGGAGCGGGCAGTTGCTGCTGTTCGCCGGCGTGGTGGTGGCGAGCGTGATCGCGAAGGCAATCTACCTGTTCGACATCTCTGTGGCCAAGGGCTACGGCCATTACTCGGTCGAGGCCTATTCGACCATGACGGTCAGCGCGCTCAACCTGGTCGCCGTGGTGGTTCTGTGGCTGCTGCATGCGCCGCTATCGGCCTACTTGATCGTGTTCGCTTTCGCCAGCGCGGTGTACGCGATCATCGCCGGGCGGCTGATGCGGGCGCGCCGGATCCAGAGCGCGAGCGGCGGCCTTGGTGCCGAGTTTGCGCCGCGCGTGAAAGCGCATCTGATGTGGACAGTGCTGCTCGCGATCGCGGCCGCGTTCGGCAACAAATCCAGCGAAATCTACCTGTTGGGCCACCATGCCGGCCCGGCCGAGGTCGGCTTTTTCACTATCGCTGCGAGTCTGACGCGGGGCGGCGTCGAACTCCTGACTGCGGGGCTGAACTCCGTGCTGATGCCCTTGATGGGCCACGCCTTCGGTGCCGGCGGCACCGCCCGTGTGAACGCCATCCTGGCCGATGCGGTGCGCTACTTCAGCTTTGCCGGGCTGCTGCTGGCCGGAGTGGGTTACTTGTGGGCCGACGTTGTGATTTCGTTGATGTACGGGGCGCAGTACCAGCAAGCGACGCAGGTGTTTCAAGTGATGGCGGTGGTGGCGGGACTGACCATGTCCAGCGGGGCGTTCGGCGCGCTGCTTTCGACCACCGACCACCAGCGCTTGCGCGCATTCGTCGCGGTGCTTTCGGTCGCATTGAGCATCCTCGTGGCGGTGCTGCTGGTGCCGCGCTACGGTTTGCTTGGCGCCGTCGCGGCGCATGCCGCGTCCAGCATCGCCATCTTCGTGCTCATTGTCGGCGCAATGGTCAAGGTCTTTTCCATCCGATTGCCCTGGCGAGAGTTGACGCGCCTGACCTTGTCCGCCGCGGTGGCCAGCGCGGCGGCGGCCGCCTGCATCGCATCTGGCCGGTCGCTGCTGCTTCAGTTCATCGCCGGGCTGGCGTACGCGCTGGTTTTCATTGCAGCGAGCTTCGTATTCAGGGCCTGGAAGGAAGTTGACCTGGCGCCGCTGCTGCCACTTTCCCAGCGCTACCCCAAGCTGTTGGGTCGGTTGCTGCCGGCGCTGGCCGGATGGCTGCGCGGCTGAGGACCACGGTGTTCAGCCTAGCGCCGGTGGCTAAGAATCGTCGACGCCCATCTTGAATTGACCCATCAACTGCTGCTGCACCGCCGGTGGCACGGCCTCGTAGTGGCTCAACTCGATCATGTAGCGCCCCTGGCCGCCGGTCATGCCGTTCAAGCGGGCCTGGTAGCCGCTGAGTTCGGACTGCGGGACCTGGCCCATCACGGTCACGCTGCCGACCTGAAGGGATTGGGTGCCGTTGACCTGCCCGCGTTTTGCCGACAAGTCGCCGGTGATGTCGCCCATGCTGCTTTCGGGCGCGGTGATCTCGACCTTGACGATGGGCTCCAGCACGATCGGCCGCGCCTTCAG
>JAYSVE010000372.1:0-10198 GCA_043718725.1 Methylibium sp. | reverse complement strand
TCGGCCAATTCGCCCTGCCAACCCCACCGCCGGCCCTCACCGCGACCGGGTAGCTGCCGTTTTTAGGTTGAACGGCTGGGCGGCGCCGCTCACCTGGTTGGCGCGCACCTCGCTGGCCTTGAAGCTGCCATCGGCGCCCGGCGTGCTGTCGCCCACGAAGGCTTGCAGTTGGTAGTTGTTGGCGTCGGTGTAGGTGAAGCGGCGCACGCTGACAAACGGCCCCGGTGCGGCCGCGGCCACAGGCGTCGCGGTGGCGGCGGCAAACCCGGCCTGGTCGGCCACCGTGGTGGCGTTGAGGTTGCGCTCGGCCAGCACGGCTTGGGTGGCCGCGGCGGCCACCTGCGCGGGCGTGCCGGCGCCAGCGGCGTTCACCAGCGTGGCAAGGGTGTTCAGGTCGGCCGTCGCGAGGACGCTTGCCACCAGCGCCTGCCTGGCTTCGGGCGAGACGCTGGCCGCATCGGCCAGCTTGGTCACCTCGATGATGACGGTGTTGATCGTCTTGGCGAAGCGGCCCGCCTGGGTGTCGGCGGCGGCCACGAAGTTGGCCAGCGGCGAGTTGCTCAGGCCCAGCTGGGACTTCACCGCAGCCTCGGCGTCCGCGGCGCTCAGGCCCTGATAGGCCGCGAAGTCCACCACCAGTGTCGTCAGCGGGCTGACAACAGCAATGGCGCCGCTGATGGCGGGCGCCTTGAGCGTGAAGGCGGTGCCGACCGCCGCGCCGGTGTCTTTGTCCACCGCGGTGGCCGGAACCGTGGCCACGATGCCGTGCTTGCCGGCGTCGGCGGCCGCCACGTCGAAGCTGAACCTGCCGTCGGCATCGGTGGTGGCCGCGCTGGTGGGCTCGCTCGCATCACAGGCGGCGTTGTCGTTCAGGTCGTAGCAGACGGTGGCACCGGCGAGCGGGCCGTCGGCGACGACGCCGCTGAGGCTGACCGGCGCAGGGGCTGCCGTCGGTTCTGGGTCGGGGTTGCCGCCGCAGGCGGCGAGCAAGGCCACACTGGTGCACAGCGCGCTGAGCGTGATGGTGGAACTGGGATGGGTGCTTTTCAAGATGGGGCTCCCTGAGGTTGGTTCGCTGGGGTCCGTGCACAGGTGATCGGACGCAACCAGTCTGTGGCACGCGCGGTGTGCCTGCATCGTCTGAACTGGTGATGGTTCTCCACAAGACTGATGAGGCCGATCATGGTTCGTGGGTTGGTTCCCGGGGAAACCCGCTCCGCGAATGAGGGGTCGACGAAGATCGCGCCACGAAGGTCGAGACGACAGTCGTTGCGCGAGACGTGAAAATCACGCTGGCTGGGTGGAGCCGAAAAGGGAGGGCGAAATGGGTCACGAAAACGTATTCGCTGCGCGGTCGCTGCCATCAGCGACGGTGTGTTGAAGCCCAACGCCCGGAGGCCGACGATCGATTCGCTCGCTCGTGGCGCGGTTCGCCGCGGCATCGTCAGTTCTGCCGAAGCAGCGTTCCCAAGTCCCGTGGCAAGCTCGATGGGCACTTCAGGGGCGGCGATGCATGACTCAGCTTTCACGGTGGCGCTGTTGGAAGACGACCCGAGGATGCGCCATCGCCTGGCCGCGGCCGTCTCCAACAATCCGCGCATGAGCCTGGTGTACAGCGGCGACTCCTGCGTGGAGTGCGTGGCCTGGCTGGCCGACCACGCCGTGCAGGTGCTGCTGGTGGACCTGGGCTTGCCGGACGGCTCGGGCATCGAGGTCATTCGGCGCTGCCGCGCACTGCATCCGGCTTGCGACGTGATGGTCGTCACCATGTTCGGCGACGAGGCCAATATGCTCCAGGCCTTTGCGGCCGAAGCGCGAGGCTACCTCCTCAAGGACGGCACCGAGAGCGACCTGGCCCGGCACGTGCTGGACCTGCGCGCTGGCGGCTCGCCGATGAGCCCCATCATCGCGCGCCGCTTGCTGCAGGTCTTGCACAGCGGGGCGACCCAGGCGCTGCCGGTCGCGCAGCGCGCCGCCGAGCGAGCTGTCGAGCCGGATTTCAAGCCGTTCGCCGCGACACACCCCGACGCCCTCACGCCCAGGGAAGGCGAAGTGTTGACCCTTGTCTCGCGCGGTTTCACCTATGAAGAAGTCGCCGCCCGAATGGGGCTCTCCGTGTCAACGGTGCGCACCCATGTGCGCGGCATCTACGGCAAGCTCGACCTGCACAACAAGACCGAAGCCGTGTTCGAGGCCCGCGCACTCGGCTGGCTCGATTGATCTCGGCGACCGGCGCGACACAACAGGGAGTACGCCAATGCCGATTCCGGAGCCCTTCATCTTCTCGGGCCAGGCCCTCAGTTCCGAAGTGCTTGCGCTGTACCGCCAGGCTCGTTCGGGATTTGACGGCGACTTCAAGCAGTGGGCCATGGCGCGGGCACAGGCTCTGGTGCCCATGCATTCAAGCTCCTGGGTCAACGGCGTGATGACCGAACGCGGCCCCCACTTTCTTGAATCGCGCACCGACGGGTTGGCCCCGGGCTACTGGGAAACGTACCAGCCGCTGAAGGCGATCGACCCGCTCGGCCCGCGCATGTTCGCTCAGCCCGGCCGGACATTCATCACGGGCTACGACGAGGTGCCGCAAGCCATCGTCGAGCAGATCATGTTGAGGTCCGACGTTCGGTCCGCGCTCTCCGGCATGGCGGCCGACGGGTCCACCGGCACCTTCTCGGTCGTTTGCTGGCACCGTGACCCGACGATGCCGGTGTTCACCGAGGCCGAGCGAGCCATCCACGAGCAGTTGTTGCCGCATTGGGTGGAATGCCTTAGCTTGCATCGCGTCGGCGCCGTATTGCGCGACCTGGATGCAACGGCCATTCCAGGCTTCCTGGTGGCGCTGGTCGAGGCCACCGGCCTGATTCATTTCGCGCAAACCGGTTTCGGCGCGCTGCTGTCCGAAGAGTTCCCGACTTGGCCGGGCATCGCCATTCCTGCCGAGATGGTCGCCGGCATGAACCAGGGGCCGAACGGGTTCGAGGGCCGCTGCGTCAGTGCGTCATGGCGCCGCACATCGAACAACCTGTGGATGGTGCATGCCCGACCTCGATTCGGCACACCGGCGCGCATGGCGCAGCAGGCCGAGGCGCACTTGCTGAATGCCTCACTCGACGTTCGTGAGCGCCAGCTGGGCGAGGCCACTGCCGCGCTCCACGAGCACCACAAGCAGCAGGCCGTCGCGCAGGAGCGCCAGCGAATCATGCGCGACCTGCACGACGGCGTGGGGGCCCACCTGGTGTGCCTGCTGAACATGGTCAACACGAAAGTTGCCGACCCCCGCGCGATGGAACAGGTGGTGGTTCAGGCGCTGGACGAGATGCGCATGGCGGTGGACTCGCTGCAGCCGGTGCACGGCGACCTTGCCACGGTGCTGGGCACGCTCAGGTACCGGCTTCAACCGAAGCTGCGGGAAGCAGGCATCGCGGTGAACTGGGACATGCCCGACCTGCCCGCACTGGACAACATCTCGCCGGCCAGTACCTTGCAGATTCAACGCATCCTGATGGAAGCCTTCACCAATGTGCTGAAGCATTCCAGGGCGACGATGGTGGCCGTGTCGGCGCGCTGCCTGGAGCGCGAGCCCATGCTGATCGAATTGGTGCTGAAGGACAACGGGATTGGATTGCCGGTCGATGCCGCGCCGATGCAAGGCCATGGGTTGAAGAACATGCGCCTGCGTGCCCAGGCCATCGGAGCGGCGCTGGAGATCGGCTGTGGCGTCGTGCCGCCGGCCGTCGGCTGTGTCGGCCCGGGCACCGTGGTGCGCCTGTCATGGCGACCGCATTGAAGTAAAGCGCTGGCGCTGGATTCCCGCCGCTGCGCGGCAGCCTTCGGCTGACTGCTCGCTCGCCCGGCGCCTGGCCTTCGTCGACGGCAAATATTTGCCATCCGCAGTTCGAAGAGTCACCAGACGCTTCATGGGTCGCGACCTAACATGGGTTCGACCAGGGAGACACCCGATGTTGAAAATGCTCGCACCCGCTCAGGCTTCACACTTTTCGACACCGCGGCGCGGCGACTCAGGCGCCGCGCAGGCCGCGCAATGGTTCGGGCCGATGCTTGACGAAGTCGACTACGGCATGCTGTTGCTCAACGAGTGCTTCGAGGTGCTGCATGCCAACCACGTGGCGCGCGCCGAAATGGACGAGCATCACCCGCTGCGGCTCGCCGGCGGCGGATTGCGCGCCCGGCGCGCGGCTGACGAGGCCTCGCTCCAGGAAGCGCTGCAAAGCGCTGCGCGGCGCGGCTTGCGCCGGCTGTTGACGGTCGGTGCAGCCCCCCATCCGGTCAACGTGGCCGTGGTGCCGCTGGCGCCCACCGGCATCGACCCCGCCGCGGCGATGCTGGTGATGCTGGGCAAGCGCGTCGTCTGCGGCGAACTGGTGGTGCAGTGGTTCGCCCGCAATCACGCGCTCACGCAGGCCGAGACCCGCGTGCTGGCGGCCTTGTGCGACGGCCGCGAACCGAACGACATCGCCAGCGCCCAGGGCACGTCGCTGCACACGGTGCGCACGCAAATCAGCAGCCTGCGCGCCAAGACCGGCGCCAGCAACATCCGCGGCTTGCTGCGCCAGGTGGCGATGCTGCCGCCGCTGGTTTCGGCGCTGCGCCATGCCGCGCACGCCTGCGATGCTCGCCGCCAGCCTGCGGCGCGCACCTTGGCGGCAACGCTGGGCGTGGGCAGGATGGGCTTCGGCGATGAACTCCACGCCTGAACCCGCGCCGCGCTCCAGCCACCGCATTGGCGCCGGTGCGCCCGCCCGGCCGCGGCGCGCCCGCATGCGCCATTGCGCACTGGATTCGCTATCCTCAAGCTCCGGCCTGAGGCAGCACGCGGAGACAAGAAGAATGGACGCGCCGTCGTTTGACACCGAACTGCACATCGAGACGACGACGATCATGTTTGCCGACGTCGTCGAGTCGGTCCGCTTGATCGAGCAGGACGAAACGGGCAGCGTCCTCCGGATCCGCGCGCTGCTGCAGCAGCTTGCGCAAAAGTTGGTTCCGCTGCACGGCGGGAGCGTGCTCGAGCGACGCGGCGACGGGCTGCTGATCAAGTTCGCCGACCCGCGCAGCGCGGCCGCCTGCGCACTGCAAATCCATCAATACGCGGCGGCCACCAACGCCGATCGCGGCGCCGCCGAGACCGTTGCGCTGCGCATCGGCATCCATGGCGCCGACGTGATCGTCGACAACAACGCGGTCTACGGCCGCGGCATCAACCTGGCGGCGCGCATCACCACGCTGGCCGGGCCAGGTGAAACGGTGCTGAGCGCCACCGTGCGCGACCGGCTGACCGACCATGTGGACGGCGAGCTGCGCGACCTGGGCGAGTGCTTCTTGAAGAACTTGGTCGAGCCGGTTCGGGCTTATCAACTGAAGCCCGCCAGTGGCTTGCCTGCGTCGGTACCCCGCATGCAGGCTGCCAACGAGGACGGCTCCGGTCATTGCGCCATCCTCGCGGTGCTGCCGCTGACGACCCAGCAGGCCGGCCCACGCGCACTGGGTGGCGCCGATGTGTTTGTCGACCAACTGACGGCGGCGCTGTCGCAAAGCCCGATGCTGCGGGTGATCTCGTCGCTGTCGGCCAACGCCTTCCGCGGGCGCGAGCTGGGGCAAACGGCGGCCGGCGCGATGCTGGCGGCGAACTACGTGCTCGCCGGCCGCTGCGACGAGAACGCAGGGCGCATGGAAGCACGCCTGGAGCTGGTGCATTGCGGCAGCGGTGAAGTGGTGTGGGCGCAGGGGCTCACGTGCCGCGACACCGACGTGCTCAGCACCGACAGCGACGTGGTCGCGCGCGCCGTGGCCGATGTGTTGGCCGCCCTCACGCGCACCGAGCTGACCATCGCGCACGGCCGGCCGCTGCCCAACCTGGCGGCGCACACGCTGTACCTGTCGGCCGTGACGCTGCTGCACCGCTTCTCGCGCACCGACTTCGACCGCGCGCGGCTGATGCTCGAAGCGCTGCGCGAACGCGCCCCGCGCAACGCCGCGCCCGCCGCCTGGCTCGCGCGCTGGCATGTGTTCAAGATCGTGCAGGGCTGGTCCGCCGATGTGCGCCGTGACGGCGCGCAGGCGAGCGACTTTGCCCAGCGCGCGCTCGACCACGACCCGCGCTCGTCGCTCGCGCTGACGATGGCCGGCTCGGTGCAAGCCGGCGTGAACCGCGACATGGCCAGTGCTCGCGGTTACTACGACCTGGCGCTGGCCAGCAACCCGAACGAGCCGCTGGCGTGGTTGTTGAAGGGCGTGGCGCATGGGTTCATGGGGGAGGCGGCGGCGGCACTGGTGGCGAGCGAACGGTCGTTGCAATTGACGCCGCTAGATCCATTGCGCTTCTACTATGACTCGCTAAGTTCTTCAGCGGCGTCGGCAGCGCAGGCGTATTCGCGCGCCATCCAACTTGCGGAGCGGGCCATCCGAGCCAATAGCATGCACGGCTCAGCGTATCGAACCCTCGCGGTCGCACAGGTTATGGTGGGCGCAATGGACGATGCCCGTGAGACGGTCAAGCGTTTGCTGGCGGTGGAGCCCAACTCGAGCGTTCAGCAGTTCTTGGCGCGCGCGGCTGTTGACAGCGAACAGAACCAACGATTCGCCCGGGCGCTCGCGTTGGCTGGTCTGCCGACAGGCTGAGTCAGATCACAGCAATCGATCCAAACTCAAAAAAGGAGTTCGCCATGGCCGGATTCAGTTCAACTCAGGGCTTCCAGGGATTCCAGGGATTCCAGGGGTTTCAGGGATTCCAAGGCTTTCAAGGATTCCAGGGGTTTCAAGGTTTCGGGTCGCCGCTCGCGCCCGGCGCAGACCCCGCCACGTCCTTTGCCCTTACCTCGAGCCGAGAAGAACTCGTTCAGCGGCGCATGATTGTGCCGTGGCAGCCGCCACGCATTCACGGCGCGGTGGACGGGTTGCCGGCCCTCGACGACCTCAAGATGTTCGACGAATGGGCCGAGGACATCCGCGTTGAGAACTGCTTGGTCGAGTTGATGCAGCCACTGCACCTGTCAGTCGACATCGAGAACAAGGAATTCCAGACCTGGCACATCGTGCCAAATGCCATAGTCAGCGGAGCCGTGAACGCTACCGCGTACCCCGTTCTCCAGATCGCACGGCCTCCCGTCGAGCTGTTCCAAGCCCAAACCCAGCAAGTGTTCGACATGAGCGATCTGCGCAACGAACGCATGGCCGAGATCGTCAGCCAGATCGGCATCCCGATGCACTTCTGGGCGAGCATCGTCGACCTGAACCTCAGCAGCAAGCCGCGCACGCTGGAATTGCTGTCCATCGCACTGGCGTGCTTGTCGCACGTCAATCAGTTCGCGAAGAAAGCTTTCTGCTGCCCACGCCCGACCGCGTACTCACCGAGCATCCAGCCGATGATCAACCCGCGCCGCTTCAGCGCCTTTCCGTGCGGGCACGGTGCCGAGGCCTTTCTCGTCGCGCGCTTGCTTCAGGAACTGAGCCGGCAGGATGAATTCATTGGCACTGGGAAAGGGCGCAAGGAATGTTCGTTGCGCCAGCAGCTTCAACGGCTTGCCAAGCGGATTTCCGACAACCGAGTGGTCGCCGGCGTGCACTTCCAGGTCGACAACGTCGTCGGGCGCATGGTCGGCGAGACGATGGCCGAGTACATCATCAGTCGGTGTAAAAAGGAGAGTCAATGGCAACCGCGCAGATTTGTGGGTGCCGCAACCATGATTGATGACAAACCACAGAAGAAACTGCTGGAAGACTTCGATCGCCATGAACCAATGGACAAGGCAGACGCCAAGGCTCAAAGTAAGACTCTGGCACCGTACTTCGAACACCTGAGCGCGAAGACAAAGAACACGAGCAAGTCGAGGTTGATGCAACACGTGTGGGGCAAGGCCATGAAAGAGTGGGCCGACTGGCACTAAGCGGAGAAACGCATGGCCGCCGAGCAAGTCACCGCGAGCAAAAATATCCTGCAGATCGACGACTATTGGTTCAATGACAATGAGTTTTTCTCACCACCGTCGCGCGACCCGTACTTGCGCTGGGCCGAGTTGACAAATTTTCGAAGCCTCCAGGGAGGCGACGGCGAGTTCCCCGCGCGCCTTTCGTTCATCGTCCAGCGCACTCCCGAGAGCACGGACTGGGACGAACTAGACCGCCTTGACAGTGTGGATGTGGAGGCGGCGTACTTGCGTCCAATGGCAGACAACAACGTGTCCAGGTTCGCCACCTTGCGCGTCACAACCAAAGAGCTGACCAACGAGCAGCTCAAGGAGCGCGTGCTGCGGCTGTTGAAGCACCCCCATGTGCATCGCTTGCAACTCGGCTACCCGCGCGGGCGCAGCCGGGAAATGCCCGATCAGAATCCGGCCTGTCCCACGCCTCCGAAAAGCAGCAGGCCGATGCCGCCGATGCCCGAGCCGGCCGAGGTGGTGATGGGCATCATCGACGACGGTTGCTGCTTTGCCCACCCCGACTTGCTCGATCCGGCGGGCCACACCCGGCTCGCGCTGATCTGGTTGCAAACGACCTATGACGAAACCAAGGCTCCGTGGCTGGCCCCCACGGGTTTCAAAGACGGCCGTGTGCTGGAGCGGCCGGCGATGACGGCGTTCATGGAACAGTCGCAACCCGGTGGCAGCCTGGACGAAATCCTCTGCTATCAGGCCGCGTTTGCAACGCCAGAGAACGACTGCTGGCTCAAACCCAACCGGGCGCTGCTCTCGCGTGAATCGCATGGCGGCAGCGTGATGGCGGTCGCCGCCGGCCAATCGCCCAATTTGCGCGGCATGCGGCCTTGCTATGGGCAGGGCGACGATCTCCACGGCGAGCCTGGCGATGCGGCGTCGCGCTGCCCGTTGATTTTTGTGAATCTGCCGCGCGAACAGGTCGAAGTTTCTTCAGGCCGCTGGATGCCGGTGAACGCGCTGGATGCGCTGCGGTTCATCGTGCAGGAGGCCCGCACCCGCTTCATGCGCGCGGGCGGCTCGCGGGTGCCGGTCGCGGTGAATTTATCGTACGGCTCCACCGCGGGCTCGCACTGCGGCGAGGCGATATTCGAGTGCGCGATGGACGAGCTGCTGGCCGCCGACGATCGCCTGGCCATCACACTGGCCGCCGGCAACAGCCGCGACGCCGAGTCGCATGCGGAACTGGACGTGCCGGCACGACGCAGCGCGAGCCTGGGCCTGTTCGTCCCGACCTCGACGCCCTTCGACACGTTCGTGGAATTCTGGCTGCCGCCGCGGGCCGATCTGTCGACGATCGAGGTGTCGGTCACCACGCCCGAGGGATTGGTGATGGCCGTGTCTGGCTCGCAGCGCGAGTCGGTGCTCGCGGAGCCCTTCGCCCCGGCCGATGGGCCGGAACAGTGGGCGCGCAAGCGCACAGCCGCGCTGTTCCTGTTCCCCAAAGTGGTTCAGGCAACCGACCGAACGATGGCGACCTTGGTGGTGTGCGGCACCGTGCACAGCGCGCGGCGGGACACGCTCGCCACCGCCGGCCCATGGCGCGTGACCGTCAGGAATCGCGGCAAATCAGCGCTGAACGTGCAGTGCTGGGCCGAGCGTGACGAGGTTGGAACGCGGCGCGCGCAGGCGGCTCGCTTCTTTTCGGTGGAAGGCGAAAACCGGCGCTTCAAGCGCGCGGTTCGCACCACCAACACGCTGAGCAACCTGGCCACCGGAGCGCTTGCTTTTCCGGTCGGCGGCTATCGCGGCGCGGCCGCCGACGGGCCGATGGCCGATTACTCGGGCGCTCCACCGAAAGACTGGGACGGGAAACATCGCTACCTCCCGTTTGCCGCGAAATCGGACGCCGGCAAGACCCACCCCGGTGTGCGCGTTCCCGGCAACCGCGCCAACGTGAGCCGGCGCATGAACGGCACCAGCGTGGCCGCACCCCAGGCCGCGCGCTATGTGGCCAATCAAATGGCGGCCGGCAAGACACGGGTCCAGATCGAAGCCGAGTTGCCGAAAAGACCCAAACCGGTACCGGTGGCGGGAGCCGGGCACAAGCCCAAGCCCAAGCCCAAGCCCAAGCGCAAGATCGACCCGCGCGACGGCCGAAAGCGCCTCTAAAAGTTTTGGTTCCGCGCTGCCGCTACCACTTCGGCGGCAGCTCGCGCGTCAGCCGCAGATGGCGCTTTTCCTGCACGACACTGCCATTGGTGGCCAGATCGCGCAGCAAGCGCGTGACCATCGCGCGCGAGCAGCCC
>JAYSVE010000371.1:0-10202 GCA_043718725.1 Methylibium sp. | reverse complement strand
CGATCACCTCGATGCGCATGCGGTTCTTCGTGATGAGCGACTTGTCGCCGGCGCGCCGCACCTCGATGCGCAAGGTGTTCATGCTGACCTCGGCCACGTCGTGCACGATCGGCAGCACGAACGCGCCGCCGCCCATCACCACCTTCTCGCCGCCCCAGCCGGTGCGCACGAACGACAGGTCCTTCGACGAATGCCGGTACAGCCAGTGCAGAAGGTACACGACCACTGCCACGACGATCGCCAGCAAGACAATGATTGCAATGATGTCCGCGCCATTCATGCTCTGCTCCTCGTTCAAGAATTCAATGCCGGTTCAATGGCTCGCCGTGCCCGCTTCCTTTATCCCCACTGCCAGGAACGTCAGGCCGAACGCGACCAGGTTGACGAGGTCGGCGAGGTTGTAGGTGGTGTGCAGATAGCGCAGCTCGGTCGGCCCGGTGAAGGCGCCGATGAAGAAGCACAGCGGGTAGATGGCCCAGCCGATTGTCATGATCAGGCGCAGCCAGAAATAGCCCTGCTGCACGACTTCGCTGCCATGCCGAGCAGTGCGCTCGCTGAGCTTGCCGAAGAACACTTCGCCCAGGATGTAGAGCCACATCGCCAGCGAGATCAGGAAGCCCAGCGTTGGGTGCATCAACTGCGTCTCGCCCATGAAGCGCGACAGCACCAGCAGCACCGCGGCGACCAGCAGGCGCCAGAACACGCCGACCGGCACTGGTGCGAATGCACGCACGAAGAAATAGACGGCCACCACTTGGAGCGGCAGTGTCAGGAACCAGCCGATGTAGCGGTGGATCATCGTCAGTTGGCCGGTCGCCAGCCACACATCGGTGGCCAGCATGTAATGCGCGGCCGAGATCAACGCGGCGATGCCGGCGAGCGCGATCGGCAGCTTCCAGCGCCGCTGTACCCAAGCGGTGCCCGCGAGCAGCAGCACGGTGGCTGCGAACGTGGCGATCATGAGCAGCACGAAGGTGCCGCTGGCGATGTCTTGCGCTGCGAGTAGCTTGACGATCATGTCCCGGCCTCTTGATTCACTGGGGGGCTGCGCACTGGATTTGCGGGCTAGATTTGCGTACGGATGTGCGGCGACCTGGCGTACAGCGCCACCATCGGCAGGATCAGCAGCCCGAACACGAACTGCTGCCACTCGAACTTCAGGCCAATGCCGACCAGGAACGAGGTCAGCACCTGCAGCACCAGCACGCCGATCACGGTGAAGCCGTAGCCACCGTAGCCGCCGAGCAAGGAGGTGCCGCCCATCACCACCGCCGCCAGGGTCATGAACAGATACGGGTTGCCCACGCCGATGAAGCCGCCGCCGCTCCAGCCGAGCAGCAAGGCACCGGTGAGTGCCGCCACGGCGCCGCTGACCATGTAGGCGCCGACCCAGCAGCGGCGCTCGGAGATCATCATCCGCGCCGCCGACAGGCGGTTCCCGCCAAGGGCATAGAGGTGGCGGCCGTAGACACTGTTCTTCAGCCCGTAGATCAGCAGCGCGGCCAGGCCGATCCAGATCAGGATCACCGGCGGCAGCGGCAGGCCGAAGGTGCGGCCGTTCATCGCGGCCAAGTTGCGCAGCCAGTCGGGCACGCTGCCGAAGACATTGCCGCTGTAGGCGCTGCCGATGCTGGTCAGGATTTGCGTCAGGCCGGAGATCGCGAAGCCGATGCCGAGTGTCAAGATAAGGGCCTGGCCTTGCAGCCGAAAGCTCAGGATGCCGTTGATGAAACCCACCAGCGCACCGAGCGCGATGATCAGCAACACCGCGATCCAGCCCGGCACGCCCAGGCCGATCAGGTAGAGCAGGCCGACGTTGGACGAACCGATCACGAACGGAATCGACAGGTCCAGCCCACCAAGCAGCGCGACCAGCGTCTGGCCCGCACAAGCCAGGCCGAGGAACGACGCGAACACCAGCATCGACTTGATGTTCGTCGTCGATGCGAAGCCCTCGACCGTGAACGAGCCGATCGCGAACAGCGCGGCCAGCACCGTCAGGCCGATGAAGGCGCTGCGGTTGTCGACAAACACCTTGCTGACCTTGACGGCGAAGACCAGCAACGCGGCGACCACCAACAGCGCGATGACGTTGCCCAGCGTGAAGAAGGCCGTGGCCGTGACCGACGCGATCAAGAACACCGCCAGCAGGATCAGCAAGCCGATCAACAGCCCGCGGTTGCGCAACAGGAACTGCTTGAACGCTGCGCGCGCACCGGGGCGTTCGGTGGCGTGCGGCGCGCCGGCGGACTCGGACGCCGGTGTTGGACCAACAGACGAGCCACCGGACGACCCACCCATGGCCCCCGGCAGCGCGAACGAATTCCAGGCCCAGACCACCAGGGCGAAGGTGGCGGCGGTGTAGAAGATGACATGCTGAGCGGGCTGCGATTGCCACAGGCCCAGGATCAAACCCAGCCCGGCCACGAGCCCGGCCGTCGCCAGGCCGACCCATTTGCGCAGCGCGAACGAAGCGGTGTCACGCATGGCTCAGCGAGTTCCAAAACCGCTCATCGGCGTGGCCCCGATGCGCTGGCCGGTGGCGAGAGCGGCGCTTGCAGCGTGTCGGCCAGCAGCCAGACGCCGAGCACGATGACGACCGCGAACCCGCCGTAGAGCACCGGCGTCATGGTGCGGGCGCGCGTCTGCGAGACGGTCACGCGCAGGAACAGCACCAGCGCGAGCAGCAGCAGCGCGGCCAGCGCGGTGGTGCGTTGCAGCGCGGTCAACGAGAACGAGGCACCCGTCGATGGCGTTTCGAAGATGAACGATTCGACCGGGGGCGCGGCGGCGCGCGGCGCTTGTGTCTGTGCCTGCGCTTGTGCCTGCGGTGCACCGAGCGCGACGCGCTCGGCCGGCGGGTACTTCGCATAGTCGTGCTTGGCATGCAGCATGACCCCTGCGAACAACAGCGACAGCACGACGAAGACGAGGAACGGCGACAGCCTTCGCGCGTGGCGCTGCACATGCGGCAGCGCCACCGTCAACAGCAGCGACAACACCAGAATGACGCCGTAGGCAAGGTCGGTGACGAAGCCCTGCACCATGCCGAAGTTGAAGGTCGCGAGCACATAGCCGATCAGGAACAGGTTCAAGGCGCCGAGCAGCGAGCCGATCACACCGCCGCGCCCACCGGCCAGGCTGGTGCCGCCCAGCACCAGCGCGGTCACGGCGATCAGCGTGTAGGTCGTGCCCTGCGTCGGATCGCCCGAGCCGATCAGTGCGGTGTAGCAAAGCGCGGCCAGGCCGATGAAGGCGCCCGAGATGCAGTGCGCGCCGATGCGCACGATGCTGATGCGAACGCCGCTGGTGTAGGCAGCGCGCTCGTCCGACCCCATCAGGCGCAAGTGGCCGTAGAACGCGGTGCGCGTGAAGAGCAGCCACGCGGCGGTGCACACGACCAGAATGAGCAGCACTGGCGAAAGCAGGGTGTCGCCCAGGCCCCAGGGCAGCATCCAATCCGGCGCCGAGCCGCCCGGCCGGGGCAGAATCACGAGGTTGATGCCGGACAGCGCAAGGTAGCCGCTCAAGGCCACGATGATGGGCTGCACGCGCACGAAGATGATCACCAGCGCCATCACCAACTGGTACGCTACGCCGACCGCAATGACGTAAGCGAACACCGCCAGCGGCGAGGTGACGAGGTCCAGACCATTGAACTGCACCAGCGTCACGTTGATGAAACCCAGCAAGGGACCCACCGAGAGATCAACCGTGCCGCGCCCCGCCATCGCCGTCGCCATCAGCCCGTAGGTGGCCAGCACCAGCGGCGCGGTCACGAGCACGGCGCTGCCGATGCCGGCGCTGGAGATCAGGCTGGGGCCGCGCAGCACGGCGACGATCAGCAACGCGAACAGCATCAGGATCGGCACCAGCAGGTAAGTGCTGGTCGCCTGGGACGGCAGGGAGACGCGCGCGTCGGCCATGGGGCGGCGATGCTGGGCTCAGGTCGGCGGGTGGCGGGCAGGCGGCGCGCGCGGTGTCAGGTCAGGTGTGGCCTAGCGCCGCGCGCGGCTGCTGCGGCCCGCGTCGACGTCGAGCACGCGCACCGAACCCCGGTCGGCGCCGGCGGGAGTCGGGCTCCTGTAGGAAGGCGACTCGCCGCCGGCGCTGGCTCGGCTTTGCGCGGCTCGCTCGGTGCCGCGGCCGGGCTCATCGCGGCCCGTGTCGCGGCCGCTGTCACGGACCGCACGGTCCGTCGATCGCCCCGCCTCGCGATCCGATTGCACGATCTTCTTCAACACCGGCATCAGGTATTCCTTGAACAGATCCGGGTTCTCCGACATCGGGAAGTGGCCGATGTTTTCCATGATGATGCACTCCGAGTTCTTGACCTTGTCGGCCGTCTGCTGCGTCATCTCGGGGGTGCACGCGAAGTCGTAGACGCCGGTCATGAAGTAGATCGGAACGCGCCCGGAGATCTTCCGGCACAGCTCGCGGAAGTCATGGTCGACGCTGTAGAAATGAAGGTCGCCCTTGAACACGCCGGGGCCGCCCTGTGCGTAGAACCACCAAGTTTCCCAGCGGTAGTCGTTCGGGCTTTGCGGCGCCATCAAGCCGAAGGTCGCCGTGGCGCAGACCTCGCCGCCATGGATGTGCGGGTGCATCAGCGGGTCGATCCACCAGCCCGGCGAATGGTCGCAAGCCTCGATCGCGATCAGCGCGGAGACTTCGTCTTCGTAGTGCAGCGCCAGCGGCAGGCAGACGTTGCCACCCATCGAGCTGCCCATGATCACCGGCTTCTTCAGCTCCAGCGCGCGGCAGAACGCCATCACGAACTCGGCATAGAACTTGGAGGTGAGCTGGTACTCCTGCTCTTCCTTGTAGAAGTCGCCCGGCGGGTTTGACTTGCCGTGGCGCGGCAGGTCGAATGCGATGACGTGAAAGTTCTTTGCGATCTCCGGGTCGCAGAGTTGATGCCGCCATTCGCGCCCGTCGGTGCCTGCGGTGTGCAGGCACACGAGCGGAATGCCCTGGCCGTTTTCCTCGTAGTAGGTGCGGTAGGTCTCGCCTTCACACTGCACATAGACGTAGCGCCCAACGATCGGGTCGAACTTGGCCATTTTCGGTTTCCTCTTGAGGGGTGACGGGCGGCGGGCGGCGGGTGGCGGGCAGCGGGCGCGTCAGACTTCGCGCATCACGGCAAGCATCCAGGACAGCGCGCGCAGGTTCTGCCAGAACGGCTTGGTGTCGCCTTCGATCTTCAACTTGCCGTGCAGCGGGTGCGCCATGGCCCAGATGTCGTTGTACATGGGCGGCGGCATCGGCTGCACGAAGCGGCTCCACGATCCCGCCGGCGCCCGCAAGGCAAACTGCCAGCCCATCATGTTCGTGCTCACGCCTTCCGAGACCTGCTGGATGCGGCCCTCGCGCACGACGACCAGGTAGTCGCGGTCGTCGATGCCGATGACGAAATTGACCGTGAAGAAGCGGCCGATGACGCGCAGCACGCGGTCGTCGTTGACCTTGTTCGCCCAGGATTCGAACCAGTCAAGGTCCAGCGAAGCCGATGCGGTGTACCGAGTCATGGTCTGGGTTCCTCAGTGGGGGTCGGGGGTTCGAGACAAGCTTGCAGCGTCGCGGTGCATCACGCCGTCGGCAACGGTTGCGAGGCCGGCCCGTAGAGGCCGGTCAGGCTGGCGCTCTTGATCGTCACGGGCAACACCGCGCTGACGAAGTCAACATAGTTCGCCGTGTCGGCAAGCTGTAGCGATTCGCACTTCAATGCGTACAAGGTGAAGACGTAGCGGTGTGCCGCGTCGGGTGGCCACGGCCCGCCGTAGCCTTTGCCGAAACCGGGGACGGCGAAGGTCACGAAGTCGCTGTTCAGCTCCTTCATGCCGGGCGGCAACAGGCCCCTCGTACCGGCCCCTTCAACGAGCTTGCGCGTGCCTGCCGGAATGTCGTGCGCCAGCCAGTGCGCGAAGGCGCGCGGGAAGTTGAAGTGGGCGGGAATGTCGGGGTCGGTGATGGCCAGCGCGAAGCTCTTCGTACCCTTCGGCGGGTGCTCCCACAGGATCGGCGGGGAGACGCGGTTGTGTTCGGCGTAGCGCGCGGGAATGCGCCCACCTTCGTCAAACGCGGGTGACCACAGCTCGAACAGGCCGTCGGCAAGTGGCTCGTCGGTCGGTGCTTTTGGCGTCGTCGAGTCCACGGTGTCCGAGCCGCTCGGTGCTGGCGGCGAAGCGCTGTGCGGCCGGGCATCGTGCGCGCCGCGTGCTTGCCCGAACATCGCTTGCAGCACCGCTGCGGGGTGAACCGCAGGACCCGCCAGGTCCTCGAAGACGCCGCCGCCACGGAACACCAGCACGCGCTCGCACAGGCCGACCAGTTCCTCGATTTCGCTGGACAGGTAGACGACCGACTTGCCAGTCGCCGCGAAGTCTTTTAGATACTGGTACAGATCACTCTTGGCGCTGACGTCCACCCCGCGCGCCGGGTCGTTGAGCACCAAAATCGTCGGGTTCAACGCAAACGCGCGGCCGATCAACACCTTTTGCTGGTTGCCGCCTGAAAGCGACGTGATGCGGTCGCTGCGGTCGCCCATGCGAACCGACAGCTTCTGCACCTCCCAATCGAAGACGCTGCGCAGCGCGGCCCAGTCAAGGATCTTTAGCTTGCCGGCCCGGGCGCTGCTGCGATAGCGCGGCAGCAGCAGGTTCTCGAAGATGCCCAGGTTCGGGAAAATGCCCTCGCGCTTGCGGTCGCCGGACACATACGAAACGCCGCAGTCGGCCGCGTCAGCCAGCGTGCGCACGGGCACGAAGCCCAGGCCCGGGTGCAACACCATCGGCGCGGCATGCGCGGCGCGGTCTACACCGGCCAGGATGCGAACGAACTCGCTCTGGCCCTGGCCGTCAAGGCCGGCGATGCCGAGAATCTCACCGCGGTGCAGGCGGAACGCCACGTCCGGCCCACCCGGCCAGACCTTCAGGCCGTCGGCCTTCATCAGCAGCTCGGGTGCATGCACCGCAGCGTCGGTGGCGGCGCGCGCTGCATCAGCAGCAGCCGGCGCCGGCGCGCTGGCCTTGCCGGTCATGAGCTGCAGCAGGTTCTTCTCGGTGATCTGCTGCCGGTCCAGCACACCCACATCGCGCCCGTCGCGCAGCACCGTGGCGCGGTCGGAAATCTCGATCAGCTCGGCGATGCGGTGCGTGACGATGATGATGGCCGAGCCCTCGTCCCGTAGCTGGCGCAGCTTGGCGAACAGGCGCTGTGTCGAGTCGAGGTCGAGCGCCGCGGACGATTCGTCGAGGATCAGCGCGCGCGGCTTGCAGAGCAGCGCGCGGCCGATCGTGATCCATTGCTTTAGGCCGAGCGGCAAGGTGCCGACCAGCGTGCCCGGGTCGATCGGCAGGCCGGTCAGCTCAAGCATCAGCGCCGCCGCCGACGCCACCTTGGCGCGCTGCGGCATGGCACGCGAAAAAAGCGCGTCGGCGCCGAGAAACAGGTTGTCGACGACCGAGCTTTCATCGGCCACCATCACCTCCTGGAAGACGGTGGCGATGCCGACCTGGCGCGCCTCGTGCGGCGAGGTCGGTGTGTGGCCGAAGACCAGCACCTGGCCGCTGTCGGGCGGCAGCACGCCCGACAGCACCTTTGCCAAGGTGCTCTTGCCGCAGCCATTGCCGCCGACGATGGCGTGGATCTCGCCGCGCGAGGCGCTGAAACTGCAGCCGTCGAGCGCCTTGGTAACGCCAAAGGTCTTGCGCACGCCGACCACGGAAATGTCGCGCGGGGCGGACGTCCGTGAGGCTTCGCGTTCAACCGAAGGTGCGTCGAGCATGGTCAAGGCCGACTCGTTCGGGAGTTCGGATCAGGGCGAGCGGTGGGGAGAAGTCGTGGACCCAGACCGCAGCAACCGGCCGCACAACTTCACCGTCACGGCTTGAACTTCTCCGGGTCGGCCGGGCGCAGGAAATAGGCGTCGAGGTTGGCGGCACTGGCCCAGCGGTTGATGCCAATGCTGAGCCACTTGTCGGAGTCTTCGCTGCAGTCGGCGCCGACGGCTTTCTCGATGTCCGCGTAGGTCAGCCTGACCGGCTCGACCAGCACCGACTGGACCTTCGGGCCCTGGCCCTGGAGCGTGCGCATCATGATGTTCCAGGCCAGCTCCATGTCGTCGGCCGGCGGCCAGGCCTGGATCGCCGCGCTGATGTACTTTGGATTCTTGCGCCAGTAGCACAGCGCGCCGAGCTCGCCGCCGACCGTGATCGGCACCATCTTGCGCCCCGACTGTTTGAGCGCACGCAGCCCGCCGAGTTCGGACGCTGACTGGATCACGATGCCGTTCAATTCGCCGGGGTTGGTGGCGAGCCACTTCTGCACTTCGGCCTGCGCGACCTGGTCGGTCCACATGCCGGCGACGCTGCCGACGACCTTGATGCCGGGGTACTTCGCCAGGGCCGCTTTCACGCCCCGGTCTTGCGAATCGGACGCCGATGTGCCGGGGATGCCCTCGACCACCAGCACATTGCCCTTCTTGCCGATCTCTTCGGCCATCCAGGTGCCGAGCTGAAAGCCACCGAGCTGGAAGTTGGCCGACGAGTTGACGGCGTACGGCGAGGTCAGGTAGCCGGTGGCCGAGAAGGTCGGAATGCCCTTGTCGTAAGCAACCTTGACGGTCTGGTTCAGAGCAGTCGGGTTCGAGCAGCAGACGATGATCGCGTCGACGCCCTGGTCGATGAGCTGACGCATCTGCTGGATCTGCGTCGCGTCCTTCAGGTTCGACTGGGTGATGATGACTTCCTTGATCAGGCCGAGCTTTTTCCACTTCGGAATCAACTCGTTCTGCAGCCGGTCCATCACCGCCGCGCGCCAGGTGTTGCCGGCGTAGGAACTGGCATAGCCGATGGTCCACGGTGGGCCTTTCTTGGGCTTCCAGTCGCGGTAGACGCTGGGGCCAAGCGGCTGTGCCGGGTCCATCATGTCGCTGGCGTACAGCCGGGTGCGAACGTCGGCCGGAAGTTCATCGACCCCGGTGGCGAACGCGCTGCCCGACAGGCCGGCCATCAGGCCCGCCAACGCCAACACCTTGAAATCGCGAAGTTGCTTCATGTCGTCTCCGTTGACTTTTTTCAGGGGCGCCTTGAGGCCCGTCTTGATACTCACGCAACGGTGCCGGTCAGGCAATTGGTATTTTGTGAACCCCGCCTTCGGCATTTCCAACGGCGTTCGATTCCGCCGGGCCGCACGGCAGCGACGCAAACAGAGTCGGGCGCACATCAACGCAGCACCGCATGGCCCGAGGTTTGACACAGGCCCACGTGGTAAGCGAGAGGGTGACATTGCCACTTACAGTCCGGCGTCGCCGGGTATCGAGGAGCAAGAGATGAGGAGCAAGAGATGCGCAATCGAGAGATGAAGCGGATGCGCAATGGTCAGACCTGCGGCTGCCGCAGCACATCACGGCACAGGCGCTGCCGGGGGTAGTCGAGGCGCAATCAGCGCGCTGTCTGCGCAGCCGCGCGACCATAAATCCCGAAACTTGTGTGAGGTGGGAGCGCGCCAGGGTTTCAGCGCGTTCGCCGTCGGTCATCCCGGCTGACCGCTCCTCTGGCCGTTGCCGGCACCCATGAAGGCAGCTCTCCGCCTTCCTGAGTTGCGCTTGCCGTCGACGCCGAGGCAACTGGATGATCACTCACTAATGCGCTTTCCGCGGCAGCAGACACGTCCGCGCTGGTTGACCGGCGGAGTCCGAGTGGCGTCCTGCCGCCGGCGCGCGAGATGTGCCATTCTTGCGCCTGGCGCGGTCACGGCGCCGCGAACCCCGGCCCGCATGTACATCACCGACGCAAGACACTTTCTCGACAAGAAGGGCGCCATCGCTGCGCGACGGGGCCCTGCCAAGGTCATGGCGGACTTCCACGCAGGCGTGATCGCCTGCGCCGCCGACTTTGAAGACACGGGCGTCTTGACCCCGACATGCTTCAAGTGCAAGAAGGCGGGGGTCAGGATCGCTCTCGCCCAGGATGATGCGATCCTTTGGTCGTGCCCACGGTGCACAGCCGAAGGTCGGATCTCGAATTGGCAAGGCACGCTCTGGGATCTGAGCGAGCGCTCCGAGCGTGGCTGTTGAATCGGGGCGTGAAGCCGTGGCAATGTCTTGCCGCCGATTTCTCGTCGCTCGCGATGGCAGCGTCTATCGCCTGACAAACGCGAAGCTCGACCGGTTGCTTCGTGACCCGGATGGCCCAGTGTTG
>JAYSVE010000038.1:0-5575 GCA_043718725.1 Methylibium sp. | reverse complement strand
CCACCAGGTCCCAGCGGCAATCTGGAGCCTGGAGCTTCTGCTGCACGTCCTCGTTGCGCGACAGCTTGTCGAGTCGGGCGATGACCAGGTTCGTATCGATGAACCAGTTGCCGGTGCGGGCGGCTTCCAGCTTGTCGTTGGTGAGAATCTCGAACGGCAGGTGGAAGCGCCGGTACAGCTCGTCCTGCCACTGCTCGGCTAGGCTTCCAGGGCACACGATCAGGCAGCGCTGCAGGTCACCCCGGGCAATCAGTTCCTTGATGAGCAGGCCGGCCATGATCGTCTTGCCGGCGCCGGGGTCGTCGGCCAGCAGAAAGCGCAGCGGCTGTCGCGGCAGCATCGACTCATAGACGGCAGTGATCTGGTGCGGCAGCGGGTCGACGACCGAGGTATGGACCGCCAGCACGGGGTCGAACAGGTGCGCCAGCCGAATGCGATTGGCCTCGGCGACCAGACGGAAGAGCGCGCCGTCGCCATCGAAGCTCCAAGGCCGACCCTTCTCCACGACCTCCAGCCGCGCCTCGTCATGACGATAAAGCAGTTCGTTGGCGACCCGACCGGTGGGCGCCTTGTAGGTCAGCTCCAGCGCCTCGGACCCGAACCACTGCACGCTGACGACCGTGACCAGAGCGTCGGGCAGGACACCACGGACAGCGGCGTTGGGCTGGAGGTCCTCGAGTCGCATTACTGGTCCATGAAAGAACGGGTCTCCGCACGTTTCCGGCCTAGGCTGGCCATCCCGCGACAGGCCACTACAGGGCACCCGAGTCCCTGCAATGTACAGTGCCGTCCGACCACTTCCGATGCGGTGGAGCTCACCTCGCCGAAGGGCGGCCAGGCATGGCCCTGAAGGACTTGCCCTGGAGCTTCGTTTTGAGGGAAACGCACGACACGCTCTCTCCGTGACGGTGGCGCCACACGAACGGCTTTCACTCCCCTGACTATCGCGTTCGAGGACTCGGGTTCCTATCTAGGGTGACGGGCTGGCCGCTGCCGTACATTGCCCCTTTCCCGCCACGTTTGCGCATCGGGAGTGGCGCTCAAGAACGCGCGGGCTGCCCCAGCATGAACATGGCGGCGGCCGATTCGCGCCTGGCGTGGAGGAGACAAGGATGGGACACGTCCGCCTGGGGACACTTCCGCGAACGCGGAACTGGGTTCAGGTTCTCGATCTCGTCGGCGGCGGTGCGGAAGCTCCGGACGTGGCCGCAGCAACCATGCGTGCCGCGCAGCGCGGCCTGGAGGCGGCCGCCCAGGACAAGGGCCTGGTCTACACGGTCTGGCTGCTGACTCAGGTGCCACTGGCCGCCCGCAGCGCTGACTTCGAGGGCCGGCTGCGCAAGCTGGGCCTTGACGTATCGGGCTCGCCCAGCCTGTTGGAGGTGACGGGGGCGTTCGCCGACGCTGTCGACGCGCACCTGCGGCGGACCGGCGGACGCACTGACCTGGGCGAGATGGCGCAGATGGCGGCTACCGAGGCGATGACCTTACTTGGCACACCGGCGAACGGCAACCTGTTCGACACGACGGCACCTAGTGCGCGGGAGTCATTGGAAACCTTCACGACGGCCAGACAATTTAGTGCGCTGGCTACCGAGTTCTTTGCCCGGCTGACAACGAAGTACCTCACATACTTTCTGAGCCGCGAGCTGTCGAACTACGTGGGGCCGGGCGGGCGATTCGCCGGCATCGCCGGTCACGCCGAGTTCACGCGCGCACTCGACTTGCACTGCCATCAGGCGTCACGCATCGTCGAGGTGTTCTCTGGGGGCTGGTTCTCGAAGGGTCAATTTTCGGGGCCGATCACGCAGCAGAAGGCCAGCGGCTTCGTGCATGTAGCGCTCAAGAAACTGCGCGCCGAACTGGCCAAGGGGGCCGACCTGGGTGAGTAACGATCGGGTGATCCTCTGCGGGGGCCTGGCCGCACCCGCCAGTGCCCGCGGCAAGCCTGTGGTGGCTCTGGACATCCAGCAGCCGGACGGCAATGTCACGCTCAAACTGCAGGATATCAGCGGGCGGATGACCGCCAACATGGCCCCGGTCTTGGTCGACCTTTTGGAAGTCGCGGCCTACGTCTACTGTGCCGATCAGACCGCGAAGCGTGGCGGACCGACGTCGCAAGACTTTGGCGAGGCATGGCGACGCCGCTTCGAGTTCCACATCCCCGTTCGGCAGCCCGATCTGTGGTCGTCGAAGCCGGTGCGCACCGCACTTTGCGAGACGCTGGGGTTCCTCTCGGACGACGAGTACCTGTTCAATTTCAAGAAGCTCCGCAGAGAGCAGCCAGCGGCCAGATACCTGGACTTCAACCATGACCCGGATGCAGGTTTCCAAGCCGAAGAGGTCATGCTGTTTTCGGGCGGGCTCGACTCGCTGGGCGGCGCCGTGCACGAGGTGCTGGATGAGAAGCGTTCGGTTGCGCTGGTGAGCCATCGCTCATCGCCAAAGATCGACGCCAAGCAGCAGCAACTTATGCGCGATTTCGCGGCGCGTAGTTCGCGCAAGCCGCTGCATGTGCCGGTCTGGGTGAACAAGGAAAAGGCACTGGGCCGGGAATTCACGCAGCGCAGCCGTTCCTTCTTGTTCGCGGCACTGGGCGCCGTGGTGGCGCGGCTCTTCGAACTGTGGCGAATCCGCTTCTACGAAAACGGCGTGGTCAGCATCAATTTGCCCATCTCGGCGCAGGTGGTGGGCGGCAGGGCGACTCGAACGACGCATCCCAGAGTGCTGAACGGCTTCGCAGAGATCTTCTCGGCGGTGTTCGAGAAGCCGTTTGCGGTGGAGAACCCGTTCCGCTGGAAGACCAAAGCCGAGGTGGTGGAGGTGATTCGCGCCGCGGGGTGTGGCGACCTTGTGAGGCATGCGGTAAGTTGCACGCATGTGTGGGACATGACCACGCTGCACACGCACTGCGGCAAATGCTCCCAGTGCATCGACAGGCGGTTCGCGACGCTGGCAGCCGGGTGCACCGACAAAGAAGACCCGCCAGAGATGTACGAAGTTGACCTGCTGCGCGGCGAACGGGCCCCCGGCCACAGTCGGACCATGTTGGAGTCGTATGTAAGCACCGCGATGCGCGTGCGCACCATGAACGATCTGGCGTTCTTCGCGACGTTCGGCGAGGCGCATCGCGTGATCCGGCATGTCCGGGGCATGAGTGCAGACGGCGCGGCGGCCGCGATGCTGGACCTGTATCGGCGCCACGCTGCCGCAGTCTTCCAGGTCATCGCGGGCGCGCTGGCGGCGCACGCCTCGGAGATCGCCGGCGGCAGCGTTCCAAGCTCCTGCCTGCTGATCCTGGCGCTGCCTGACGAGTACAAACGGCCCGCAACATTTGCGGAAGACGTTGTCGTGCCTGTGCTGGCCCTGGACGAGATCAAGGATGGCGAAGCCAATCGCGCCCTGCTTGCACGGATCGTGGGCCACGAGCGCTTCGGCGGACTGAGCAAGAAGATCGGGGCGCGCGAACTCTTCTTCGTGTTCTTGCTCTTCGGCTCGGCGCGAACGCACAACTTCGCAGGCCAGTTGATCACGGTGGTTCCCGAGGGTGACGTGTCGCAAGAGCTGTTGAAGTGGAGCGAGGCGAAGCACTTGCGCTTCACCGGCCAGGACCGGGACAAGCCGGCGCATCGGGTTGCAAAGATGTGGCGCGAGTTCGTCCAGCAGATGGGCAAGGAGCGCAAGCTCGCCGAACTGTTCACCGACGTGCACAGGAGCGTGACCGGCGAGCGGCTCTATGCGCTGCGTCTGCGCCCGGCCGAGACGCAAATCCTTGTAGCCAGCATTCCAGCTCTGTTCCAGAGCCAGCCCGCTTCACGGTAGTCGCCCACCTGGCCGGTGCAACTTGTGGCGCCGACACGCCAGGCACCTGACGCTACCAGGCCATGCGGCGTGAAGAGTTCACACCCTTGATCGAAAGAAACTCGTTGCACAACAACGAGTTGCAGTGCGCTGCGCGTGTTCATTCACAGGCTTCCGTGAAGTCTCTCGCGCCGCGACAGTGCCGTGGAGTTCAGGTTCAACCAGAGAGGCTCCACGATGCCCCACACCATCCTACGGCTTCCCGCCGTTCTCAAACGCCGCGGCGTCTCGCGCAGCGCCCACTACGTTGACGTCAAGGCAGGTCTCTTCGTCAAACCAGTGAAGCTCGGCCCGCGAGCCCGCGGCACGCCGGAAAGCGAGGTCGATTCACTGGTTGCGGCCACGATCGCCGAGAAGCCTGAGGCCGAGATACGCGCTCTGGTCTTGAAGCTGGAAGCGGCACGCAAAGCGTCGAAGTAGCGGTGGTGCCGATGAGCGCGCTCGTGACAGTTTCGCCGGTCGGTGCCGTAGAAACCAACAGAACCGGCGAAACCTATGCCGTCAGCAACGGCGCGTTTCTGCTAGCTGTCTTCGGCAGCACGCTGGCCGACACGCGCCCAGTGGTGGTCAGCTTCGACGGCGACCCCACCGAGGTTGTCGCCAAGTCCTGGTTCGGCCGGCCGTGGCAGACAGAGTCCGCGGAAGCCACGGGCCTGCCCGCCAGCGCCAACAACTACTTCAGCCTGGCCACCTTCAGGCCCGACGAGGCCGGCCAGTACCGGCGGCAGAAGGCGCGCTTCTCGACCCTGCACGCCTTGATGCTGGACGACGTGGGCACCAAGGTGGCCATGGAGCGGCTGACGCTGCCGCCGACCTGGCTGCTGGAGACATCGCCAGGCAACTACCAGGCCGGCTACCTGCTGCGAGAGCCGCTTGCGGACGGCGCCATTGCCGATCGCCTGATGAACGCGGTGGTGGCCGCAGGACTGTGCGACCCCGGCGCCAACGGCCCGCGGGCACGGCTGGCCCGGCTACCGGCGGCGGTGAACGGCAAGCACGCGCCACCCTTCCCTTGCAGGCTGGCCGAGTGGCAGCCCGGGCTGCAGTACACGATCGAAGAGCTGGTCGATGGCCTGGAACTGGAGATGACGCCTGCGGGTCGCCCGCAGCGGCTGAAGACGCGCGCCACGCAGGACCGGCCGGTCGATGGTGATCCGGTCTGGATACCGCGCCCCGACGAAAACAGCGTGCTCATCGCGCTGCGCAACCGCGGTCTGTACAAGGTGCCGCTGGGCGACGGCAAGCACGACATCACCTGCCCCTGGGTGCAGGAACACACGGGTGCCGCCGACGGCGGCACGGCCTACTTCGAGCCCGACGACAGTTGGCCGATCGGCGGCTTCAAATGCCTGCACGGCCATTGCGCCCAGCGGCATGTGCGCGACCTGCTGCACTTCCTGGGCATCGAGCCCGGCGCTGCGCGCATGAAGCCGACGATCCGCGTCGTGGCCGGCGAGATTCATCGCGTCGTGGATGCGGCCGAGCGCGAGCTGGCCCACTCGGGGCGCCACTACCAGCGGGGCGGGCTGATCGTCACGGTGGTCACCGACCCCGGCACGCGCGAGACCCGCGTGCAGGACATCAGCCCACCGGCACTGGTGCGCGCGCTGTCCGGCGCAGCCACCTGGGAGCGGTTTGATGGCCGCACCGAAGACTGGGTGCGCATCGACCCGCCGGCCCGCCATGCGGCGGTGCTGTTCGACTCCACCAGCTA
>JAYSVE010000370.1:0-1828 GCA_043718725.1 Methylibium sp. | reverse complement strand
TGCGCGACAGCGTGCAAAGCCGCTTTGCCTCGCGCCTGACCGAGATCAACAAGGGCATCGACAAAGACGGCGCGTTCTATCTGTTCACCTTGCGCCTGGTGCCGCTGATTCCGTTCTTCGTCATCAACCTGGTGATGGGCCTGACGCGCATGAAGGCCGGCGTGTTCTACGTTGCCAGCCAACTCGGTATGCTGGCCGGCACGGTGGTGTATGTGAATGCGGGCACCCAGCTCGCCCGGATCGACTCGCTGCGCGGCATCCTGTCGCCGGGGTTGATCGGCTCGTTCGTGTTGCTGGGCCTGTTCCCGCTGATCGCCAAGAAGATCGTCGACGCGATCCAGCGGCGCAAGGTGTATGCCCGATGGGCCCACCTCAAGCCCAAGACCTTCGATCGCAACATGGTCGTCATCGGTGCCGGCGCGGCCGGGCTGGTGACCAGCTACATCGCCGCGGTGGTCAAGGCCCGGGTGACCTTGATCGAGACCCACAAGATGGGCGGTGACTGCCTGAACTACGGCTGCGTGCCCAGCAAGGCGTTGATCAAATCGGCCACGCTGGTGCGCCAGATGAAGCACTCGGCCACTTACGGCATTGCCAAGGCCGAGGCCACGTTCAGCTTTGCCGACGTGATGGAGCGGGTGGCGCGGGTGGTGCGCGAGGTCGAGCCTCACGATTCGATCGAACGCTACACCGGCCTGGGCGTTGACGTCGTCACCGGCTACGCCAGGATCACCAACCCGTGGACGGTGGAGATCGACCTGGGTGGCGGCAAGACGCAGACGTTGACGACCCGGACCATCGTCATCGCCACCGGCGCCATGCCCTTTGTCCCGCCGCTGCCCGGCCTGGACCAGGTCGGCTGCCTGACCAGCGACACGCTGTGGGGCCTGCGCGATTTGCCGCCGCGCCTGGTGGTGCTGGGCGGTGGCCCGATCGGCTGCGAACTGGCGCAATGTTTCGCGCGCCTGGGCTCGCAGGTGACGCAGGTCGAGATGCTGCCGCGCATCATGATCCGCGAAGACGAGGAGGTGTCGGCGCTGGCGCGCAAGGCGCTCGAAGACGATGGGGTTCAGGTGCTCACCGGCCACAAGGCGCTGCGCTGCGTGACGGAAAGCGGCGCGCGGGGCGAACGCAAGTTCATCGTGCTGGATGCCGGCGGGGTCGAAAAGAAGATCGAGTTCGACCAGTTGCTGTGCGCCGTGGGACGGGTCGCGCGCCTGAAGGGCTACGGCCTGGAAGAACTGGGCATCCTCGACCCGGCCAAGCCCAGCCGCACCGTCGAAGTCAACGAGTACCTGCAGACGATCTATCCCAACATCCTGGCCGCCGGTGACGTGGCCGGCCCGTTCCAGTTCACCCACACGGCGGCGCACCAGGCCTGGTACGCCGCGGTCAACGGGTTGTTCGGCACGTTCAAGAAATTCAAGGTCGACTATTCGGTGATCCCCTGGGCCACCTTCATCGACCCCGAGGTCGCGCGGGTCGGCCTGAACGAGCAGGAGGCCAAGGAAAAGGGCATCGCCGTCGAGGTCACGAAATACGCCCTCGACGACCTGGACCGCGCCATCGCCGACAGTGCCGCGCACGGCTTCGTGAAGGTGCTGACGGTGCCGGGCAAGGACACGATCTTGGGCGTCACCATCGTCGGCGTGCATGCCGGCGACCTGCTGGCCGAATACGTGCTGGCGATGAAACACGGCCTGGGGCTGAACAAGATCCTGGGGACGATCCACACCTACCCGACCCTGGCCGAGGCCAACAAGTACGCCGCCGGCGAATGGAAGCGCGCCCACCAGCCGCTGCGCTTGCTCGAATGGGTGGGGCGCTT
>JAYSVE010000369.1:0-1829 GCA_043718725.1 Methylibium sp. | reverse complement strand
TTGCACATTCTTCGAGCACGGCTTGCGCGGTCTCGATGCCGGCTTCTTCGAAGCCGGGCATGGCCGCCACCAGGTCAAGGCCGGCAAGTTCCTTCATGCAAAACAGCATGTCCTTCACCGGAGCCAGGTAGGTCATGGCAGGTCCTTTGCTCACCATCAGCCAGAAAAACGCCCGTTGGCCGATTGTCTTCGGCCAACGGGCTGCCGGGTCGTGCCTCGCGCTCAGAGCGCCTTGATCAGCTCCGGAATCGCCACGAACAGGTCGGCCTCCAGGCCATAGTCGGCAACGCTGAAAATCGGCGCTTCCGGGTCCTTGTTGATGGCCACGATGACCTTGCTGTCCTTCATGCCCGCCAGATGCTGGATCGCGCCGCTGATGCCGCAGGCCACGTACAACTGCGGCGCGACGATCTTGCCCGTCTGACCCACCTGCCAGTCGTTGGGCGCGTAGCCGGCGTCCACCGCCGCGCGCGATGCGCCGAGCGCGGCACCCAACTTGTCGGCCAGCGGCGTGAGCACGTCGTTGAACTTCTCGGCGCTTCCGAGCGCGCGCCCCCCCGAGACGATGATCTTGGCCGCGGTCAGTTCGGGGCGATCGTTCCTGGCGATTTCGCTGCCCAGGAAGGTGGACTTGCCCGCGTCCGCCGCGGCAGACAAGACTTCGACGCTGGCCGAGCCGCCCGACGCGGCAGCCGGGTCGAAGCCCGTGGTCCGCACGGTGATGACCTTGGTGGCGTCCAGGCCCTGCACCAGCGCGATCGCGTTGCCGGCGTAGATCGGCCGCTCGAAGGTATCGGGCGACACGACCTTGGTGATGTCGGAGATCTGCCCCACATCGAGCCTGGCCGCGACGCGCGGCGCGATGTTCTTGCCCGACGCGGTGGCCGGAAAGACGATGTGGCTGTAGGCCGACGCCAGCGCCAGCACCTGCGCCGCCATGTTCTCGGCCAGCCCGTGCGCAAAGTGCGCGCCATCGGCATGCAGCACCTTGGCGACGCCGGCGATCTTCGCTGCCGCTGCGGCAGCGGCACCGGCATTGGCGCCGACGACCAGCACATGGACCTCGCCGCCGCACTGCGAGGCCGCGGTGACGGTGTTCAGCGTCGCACCCTTGATGGTGTTGTGGTCGTGTTCGGCAATGACAAGCGCAGCCATGTTCAGATCACCTTCGCATCGTTCTTGAGTTTGGAGACCAGCGTGGCCACATCGGGCACCTTGATCCCGGCGCTGCGCTTGGGCGGCTCGCTGATCTTGAGGGTCTTGATGCGCGGCGCAACATCCACACCCAGGTCGGCCGGCTTGAAGACTTCGAGCGTCTTCTTCTTGGCCTTCATGATGTTGGGCAGAGTCACGTAGCGCGGCTCGTTCAGGCGCAGGTCGGTGGTGATGATCGCGGGCAGACCGATGCTGAGCGTCTCCAGCCCGCCGTCGACCTCGCGCGTCACGCTGGCCTTGCCGTCCGCCACCTCCACCTTGCTGGCGAACGTGGCCTGCGGCAGGTCGGCCAGCGCGGCCAGCATCTGGCCGGTCTGGTTGCAGTCGTCGTCGATGGCCTGCTTGCCCAGGATGACCAGGCCCGGCTTTTCCTTGTCGAACAAGGCCTTCAGCAATTTGGCCACCGCCAGCGGCTGCAACTCTTCGGTCGTTTCGACGAGGATCGCGCGATCGGCACCGATGGCCATGGCGGTGCGCAGGGTTTCCTGGCATTGGGTGACGCCGCAGGACACCGCGATCACCTCGGTGGCGACCCCCTTTTCGCGCAGCCGAACCGCCTCTTCGATGGCGATTTCATCGAACGGGTTCATGCTCATCTTGACATTCGCGATGTC
>JAYSVE010000368.1:0-4236 GCA_043718725.1 Methylibium sp. | reverse complement strand
GACTTCCCGCAAGCCCTTGGTGCTCACCGAGAACAGTTGCAAGGCAAGACCGTCGTGAGCTACTGCACCGGCGGCATTCGTTGCGAAAAGGCCGCGTTGTATTTACTGGAGGCGGGTGTGCAAGACGTGCTCCAACTCGACGGCGGCATCCTCAACTACTTCGAGGAAACGGGCGGCGCCCATTTTGAGGGCGACTGTTTTGTGTTCGACGCGCGCGAAACCGTAGACACCCGCTTGAACCCATCGGCCAGGCTCACCGCTGCGATGGTCGACGGACCGTGATGCGACGTCGATCAGCCAACGCGCAGCGCGCCCGCAACCCGAACGACTGAGGCCACCACGCGCAGAACGGCCTGCTGATGCTTGATGTCGATCAACCCGCCCTGCTCGTCGAACGCTTTGTTCGCCTGTGCCAGCGCGAACTGCTCGGGCACGACCAGCATGGCCAGCGTGTTGTGCAGGAACTGGCGCGTGAACATCAGGCTGCGCGTGCCGCCCAGCAGGCCCGGTGATGCGCTCATCACCCCGGCCACCTTGCCGCGCATGGCGTCCAGACCGGAGGGCAGACTATCGGCTGCAGCGGGGCGCGACGCCCAGGCCAGCGCGTTGATCAGCAACGGCGGTGGGAAACCGTTGTACTCGGGCGAGGCAACCAGCAACGCGTCGTGCTGCGCCAGCAGGCGCCGCAGTTCCAGCGCACCGGCGGGCATGGCCGCCGCTTCGATCTCGGCGTCGTACAGCGGCAGTGCGAGGCTGCGCAGGTCCAGCGGCGTGACCTCGGCGCCCTGTTCGCGCGCCACCCCCGCCGCCAGCGCGGCGAGCTTGCCGTTGTACGAGCCGGCGCGTGCGCTGCCGGCAAACACAAGAACGCGAACTTCGCTCATGGCGCAATGCTCCCGGTCATCAGGCGGCGAGGTCGAACACGATGACTTCGGCGTCGTGTCCACCCGTCAGCGTGAGGCTGGGCTCGGCGTCGAGCTTGGCCGCGTCGCCGGCCGAGAGCGCCTGGCCGTTGACGCTGATGGCGCCGCGCACCAGGTGCACATAGGCCTTGCGGCCCGGCGCCAGCGCAAGCTTGGCCGTCTCCGCACCGTCGAACAGCCCGGCGTACATGGCGGCGTCGGCATGAATGCGCACCGAGCCGCTGCGCGCATCCGGGCTGGCCACGAGAAGCAGCGTGCCGCGCTTTTGATCGGCGCCGAAATGCCGTTGTTCGTAGCTCGGCGCGATGCCACGCACGTCGGGCACGATCCAGATCTGCAGGAAATGGGTGGCTTCGTCCTGGGCATGGTTGAACTCGCTGTGCATGACACCGCGTCCGGCGCTCATGCGCTGCACGTCACCGGGGCGAATGACCCCGGCCTGCGCCGCCGCCGCTGCACCTCCCGCACCGCCCGCCCCCGCAGGGGCCGATGGCCCGGACCCCATGTTGTCCTTGTGCGCGAGCGCGCCGCTGAGCACGTAGCTGATGATTTCCATGTCGCGGTGGCCGTGCGTGCCAAAGCCCGTGCCCGGCGCGATGCGGTCTTCGTTGATGACGCGCAGGTTGCCGAACCCCATGTGCTGCGGGTCGTGGTACTCCGCAAACGAGAAACTGTGAAAACTTTTCAGCCAGCCGTGGTCCGCCACGCCGCGCTCGGTTGCTTTTCGCAGAGTCAACATTCCTCAATCTCCTTCGAACGGTTGGGTCGCTCGCCAAGTCTTGAATGTAGAGCCGGTGACCCTGCGCGCGCTGGCAAGCGCTTGAAGCCGCCGTTCAAATAAGATGAAGCCGCCTTGTCCTACCGACGCGACCTCCATGCAAGACCGCCATTTGTTCCTGACCCCCGACGCGCTGGCCATGATGGACGCCATCGCCCGCACCGGCAGCTTTGCCGCGGCCGCCCGCGAGCTCGGCAAGGTGCCGTCGGCCTTGACCTACAACGTGCGCCAGCTCGAGGACGCGCTCGACGTGCTGCTGTTCGATCGCAGTTCGCGCCAGGCCCGGTTCACCGCGGCGGGCAAGGAGCTGCTCAATGAGGGCCGTCGCCTGCTGGCCGAAATGCAGGCCGTGTCCAACCGGGTGCGGCGCGTCGCGACCGGGTGGGAAACCCAACTCACGATCGCCACCGACGGGGTGATGTCGCAAGCCACCTTGTTCGAGTTGTGCGAGGCCTTCTACGCCCTCAACCCGCAAGGCGTGGCCGGCGGCGCCACCGGCGGGCCGGGCACGCGGCTGCGCCTGCGCACGGAGGTGTTGGCGGGCACCTGGGAGGCCCTGGTCACGGGTGCGGCCGACCTGGCCATTGGTGTCGGCACCGAAGCGTCGCCGCCGCCAGGTGTGGCCCTTGAACCGCTGGGGGAACTGGTGTTCGGGTTCGCCGTGGCGCCGCACCACCCACTGGCGGCGCACGACGGCCCCATCAGCGACGCGGAATTGCTGCTCCACCGCGCGGTGGCCGTGGCCGACTCTGCAAGCCGGCTTGCGCCACTCACCTTCAACCTGCTGCCGGGCCAGGACGTGCTGACGGTGGCCACCATGCAAGACAAGATCGAGGCGCTGCTGCGCGGGCTGGGCTGCGGCTTCGTGCCCGAGCCGATGGCCCGCCAGCACATTGCGGCCGGGCGGTTGTTGCTGCGCAAGGTGCAACGTTCACGCCAACCCGTGCGCATGGGCTATGCGTGGCGCTGCGACGCCGGCCCCAAGGGACGCCGAGCGCCGGTCGGGCTGGCCCTGGGCTGGTGGCTGGACCAGTTGAAGCGGTCTGCCACGCGCGCCGCGTTGTTGGAGCGTCATGTCCAGTGGCCCGGTTGAGGGCCACGGGCGCCACGCGGACCACCGCGGGGCTGCGTATGTGGGCCGCTTTGCGCCATCTCCCACCGGAGCGCTGCACGCCGGCTCGCTGGTCGCGGCGCTGGCCTCCTGGCTGGACGCCCGGGCGCAAGGAGGGCGCTGGCTGGTGCGCATCGAAGACGTGGACAGCCCGCGCTGCGTCGCCGGAGCCGATGCGCTGCTGCTGGCCCAGCTCGACGCGTGCGGCTTGCGCCCCGACGACCCGCCGCTGTGGCAGTCGAGTCGCGGCGCGCACTACCAGGCCGCGCTGGATCGCCTGCTTCAAGCGCGCTGGGCCTATCCGTGCGGCTGCAGCCGCAGCCAGATTCAAGCCGCCGTGGCCGCAAAGGGCGGGACGCGTCGGCGCCTGGAAGAACTGCCCTACCCCGGCACCTGCCGCGATGGCTTGCGCGGCAAAGCCGCGCGCGCGATCCGCGTCCTGGCCGCGGCGGGCACCCAGGCGCCCCGGCCCGCGCTGACGATTGACTGGACCGACCGCCGCCTCGGGCGGCAACACCAAGATGTCACCGAGCAGGTCGGCGACTTCATCGTGCGGCGCGCCGATGGCCTGTGGGCCTACCAACTGGCGGTGGTCGTCGACGACGCCGAACAAGGCGTCACCCATGTCGTGCGCGGTGAAGACCTGGCCGACAACACCGCGCGCCAGATTCACCTCCAAGGCCTGCTGGGCCTGCCCACACCGGCCTATCTTCACACCCCGCTGGTGCTCGGCGGCAATGGCGAAAAGCTCTCCAAGCAGAACGGCGCGCAGCCGCTGGACCTGCGCGATCCGGCGCGGGCCTTGAGCCTGGCGGCGACCGCGCTGGGATTGGAATTGGGCCGTGCCTTAACCGTGTCCGAGGTGCTGGCCGGTGCGCTGCCGCAATGGCGCGCACGTTGGCTGGCATGATGCCGGTCCCGCCATTTGCGCTTCAACAAGGAATCTTCATGACCATGACAACCACCGCCTCCGGCCTGCAGTTCAACGACACCGTCATCGGCAGCGGCGCCGCCGCGCAGGCCGGCCAGCACGTCAGCGTGCACTACACGGGTTGGCTCTACAACGACGGCGTCAAAGGCGCCAAGTTCGACAGCAGCAAGGACCGCAACGACCCGTTCCAGTTCAGCCTGGGCGGCGGCATGGTGATCAAGGGCTGGGACGAGGGAGTGCAAGGCATGCAGGTGGGTGGCACGCGGCTGCTGGTGATTCCGCCGCAACTCGGCTACGGCGCGCGCGGCGCCGGCGGCGTGATCCCGCCGAATGCAACGCTGATGTTCGAGGTGGAATTGCTGGGCGTTTGACGCTGGCGCGGCGCGTCAATCGACGCGCGGGCCCAGCATGCGGCGCGGGTCGACCCAGGCATCGAACTGCTCCGCGCTCACCGCCCCCAGCGCCAACGCCGCGTCGCGCAACGACAGGCCTT
>JAYSVE010000367.1:0-1829 GCA_043718725.1 Methylibium sp. | reverse complement strand
GCGTGCACTTCGAGGACCAGCTCGCCTCGGTCAAGAAATGCGGCCACATGGGCGGCAAGGTGCTGGTGCCCACCCGTGAGGCGGTGGCCAAGCTCGTGGCCGCGCGCCTGGCGGCCGACGTGATGGGCACGACCACCCTGGTGATCGCCCGCACCGATGCCGAGGCCGCCGACCTGGTGACCAGCGACGTCGACGACATCGACAAGCCCTTCCTCACGGGCGAGCGCACCGTCGAAGGTTTCTACCGCACCAAGCCCGGGCTGGACCAGGCGATCTCGCGCGGCCTGGCCTACTCGGAAGTGGCCGACATGGTCTGGTGCGAAACCGGCAAGCCCGACCTGGCCTACGCCAAGCAGTTCGCCGACGCCATCCACAAGAAGTTCCCCGGCAAGCTGCTGGCTTACAACTGCAGCCCCAGCTTCAACTGGAAGAAGAACCTCGACGACGCGACCATCGCCAAGTTCCAGCGCGAACTCGGCGCGATGGGCTACAAGTTCCAGTTCATCACGCTGGCCGGCTTCCACAGCCTGAACTACAGCATGTTCAACCTGGCGCATGGCTACGCGCGCAACAACATGACCGCTTTCGTCGAGCTGCAAGAGGCCGAGTTCGCGGCAGCAGCGCGCGGCTTCACCGCGGTCAAGCACCAGCGTGAAGTGGGCACCGGTTACTTCGACGCGGTGACCACCACCATCGAGCGCGATGCGTCCACGGCCGCGCTGAAAGGCTCGACCGAAGACGAACAGTTCTTCGACCAGAAGCATGGCTAGAGCCCAAAGCGAAGGGCGAGGGGCCCCCGCCAGGGGGATCGACCAGCGTCGGGCTCGGCGAAGGAGCGGGCGCTACGCCCGCGACTGAGAGCACATCAGGCATCATCCCGGCTGCAAGTTCCACTTCAGCCCACCATGCCCGACGATCTCTCGACCCTGCGCCGCATCCTGCGCACCTGCCACACGATTGCCGTCGTCGGCCTGTCGAGCGAGTGGCACCGGCCCAGCTACTTCGCCGCCAAGTACATGCAGAGCCAGGGCTACCGCGTGATCCCGGTGAACCCGCGCTACCCGCAAGTGCTGGGTGAGCGCTGCTACCCCAGCCTGACCGACATCCCCGACAAGGTCGACCTGGTCGATGTGTTCCGGCGCAGCGACGACGTGCTGCCGATCGCCCGGCAGGCCGTGCAAATCGGCGCGCGTTGCCTGTGGCAGCAGATCGGCGTGATCAACCCGGAGGCCGACCAACTGGCGCTGGCGGCGGGGCTGGACTCGGTGATGAACCGCTGCGTCAAGATCGAACACGCGCGGCTGTTCGGCGGGCTGCACTGGGCCGGCGTCAACACCGGCGTCATCTCTGCGCGGCGCCCGGTCTGAACCTCTGGGCACACCGCCGCAAGACCATGCGTGACGCCATGAGCCGCCGGGCCGCCATGGGCCACGAAGGGGCCCACTTCGTGAACCCCAAGGCGAATGCCGCAGTGCCCAGCACGGAGCTTGCCTGATGAGCGACCATTCCTTCAAGCCCGAGACCCTGGCCATCCATGCCGGCCAGATTCCCGACGCCGCCACCGGCGCCAGGGCGCTGCCGATCTACCAGACCACCAGTTTTGTTTTCGACAGCGCCGACCACGCCGCCAGCCTGTTCAACCTGCAGACCTTCGGCAATGTCTATTCGCGCCTGTCCAACCCGACGGTCGCGGCGCTCGAAGAACGCATCGCCGCGCTGGAAGGCGGGCGTGCCGCGCTGGCGTCGGCCAGCGGCATGGCGTCGGAGGCGATGGCGTTGATGACCTTGCTGGCGCAGGGCGACCACATCGTCGCGGCCGGAGCGCTGTA
>JAYSVE010000366.1:0-4243 GCA_043718725.1 Methylibium sp. | reverse complement strand
CGGTCGCGGCGCGCTCGTCGGGCTGTGCCTGGAGCGCTCGCTCGACATGGTGGTGGCGCAACTGGCCATCCTCAAATCGGGAGCGGCCTACGTGCCGCTGGACCCGGCCTACCCCGCCGAGCGGCTGGCCTACATGGCCGGCGACGCGCAACTCAGGCTGCTCGTCACGCAGTCCTCGCTGGCGCAAGTGCTCGCCTGGCCGCGTGAAGCCAGCCTGTGGCTCGACAGCGACGCGGCGCTGATCGCCGCGGCGCCCGGCACCGCCGCGCGCGCCGAAGCGCAACGCGATGCCCGCGCCGAAGACCCGGCCTACGTCATCTACACGTCCGGCTCCACCGGCCAGCCCAAAGGCGTGGCGGTGCCGCACCGCGCGGTGGTGAACTTCCTGGCCAGCATGGCGCGCGAGCCCGGGCTCCAAGCGAGCGACAAGCTCGTCGCCGTCACGACATTGAGCTTTGACATCGCCGTGCTCGAACTGCTGCTGCCCTTGAGCGTGGGCGCCGAGATCGTGCTGGCCAGCCGCGACCAGGCCCAGGACGGCCTGGCCTTGCGCACGCTGCTTGAGGCAAGCGGGGCCACCGTCATGCAGGCCACGCCCAGCACCTGGCGCATGCTGATCGAGGCCGGCTGGTCGGGCGCGCCCGGCTTCAAGGCACTGATAGGCGGCGAGGGCCTGCCGCTGGAGCTGGCAGAACAGTTGCTTGATCGCAGCGGCGCGCTGTGGAACATGTACGGGCCGACCGAGACCACCGTGTGGTCGACCTGCTGGAAGGTCGAGCAGCCCGAGCGCGGCATCAGCATCGGCCGCCCGATCGCCAACACCTGTGTGCATGTGCTGGACGAAGCCGGCCAGTTGTGCCCGATCGGCGTGCCCGGGGAGATCCACATCGGCGGCGAGGGCGTCGCGCTGGGCTACCTGGAGCGAGCCGAACTGACGGCGCAGCGCTTCATTGCCAATCCGTTTGCCTCCAGCGCCGGGTCCAGGCTGTACCGCACCGGCGACCGCGGGCGCTGGCGCCACGACGGATTGCTGCAACACATGGGCCGACTTGACGACCAGGTCAAGGTCCGCGGGCATCGCATCGAGCTCGGCGAGATCGAAGCCAACCTGGTCAGTCATGCGCAGGTGGCTCAGGCCGTGGTCATGGTGCGCGAAGACCGCCCCGGCGACGTGCGCCTGGTGGCCTACCTGGTCGGCAAGGGAGAAGCGCCGCCAGCCAGCGGCCTGCGCAGCCACTTGCGTATGCACTTGCCCGAGTACATGCTGCCACAGCACTTCGTGTTGATCGACGTCGTGCCCTTGCTGCCCAACGGCAAGATCAACCGCGCTGCCTTGCCGGCTCCCGGCGAGAACACTCCACAGGCGGATCCTGCCATGCTCCAACAGCTCAGCGAAGCAGAAAAACTTGTGGCCAGGCTTTGGAGTGAAATGCTGGGTGTTGTCGACCTCCGTGCCGCCGACAATTTCTTTGACTTGGGCGGGCATTCCCTCCTGGCGATTCAAGCCACCGCTCGAATGCAGCGCGAACTGGGCCTGCGCATTCCATTGCGCAGGCTGATTTTTGAGAACCTGGGCCAGATTGCCGCGACAACCGCCGAATCCGACTCGCAAGAGAGCGAGCTCGCACCGACCCGCAAGGTGGGTTTGTTCGAACGGCTGAAGCAAGCCTTCAAGCCCGCGCGCGACAGCGCCGACGTCCGGCAGTCGCCTTGACACCGACCGCACGCCGGCGCTTCAAAAGAGCGGGCTCGCGGTTCGGTGGTCCGTCTTCGCATGCGGTCGATGAAGGAGCGGACGCCAGGCATGGCGCAGCCTGTCGTGCGTCCGAAGGATGATTTGAGCCGCTCACTTGAGGCTTGAAGCGAAGCCGCCGTTGACATCGACGAGCAATTCCAAACGGTGACTTTCAAGGAAAAAGTGGCCGGCCTTGACGATGTGCACCTTGAACGGGCCACTGGTTTCCCGACGCCATGCTTCAAGGGTGGCGGTGTTGGTCATGGGGTCGTCTGCGCCACCGTAGACGGTGAGTGGGCAGGACAGCGCGGGCGCATCGACGTATTGATGCGAATCGAGCAAGCACAGGTCCGCGCGCAACGCCGGCAGGGCCAGCTCCCGAACCTCGGGGTGTGACAGCGACGACGACATGGAGCCGTACTGTCGGTCCATCGCGGCCAGGAATTCGTCGTCGCCGAGTGCGCTGAGGTCGCGACGCTCGGCCGTGAGCGCACCCGGCCAAGGGCGCGCAGCGACATACAGGTGACGCAACCTGCCCGGCTGCCGGGCGTGCATCCAGCGCGCCAGTTCGAGCGCGATCACGGCCCCCAGGCTGTGACCGAAAACGCAAACCGGCAGTCGCGGCCACGAGCTCAACGCTTCGGTGGCTGCCTGGAACATCGCGGACCACGCTCGGAAAGCGGACTCGCGCAAACGGTCTTCCCGACCGGGAAGCTGCAGCACATAGGGTTCGGCCTGGGCAGAGACTTCCCTCGCCCACCCGCGAAACGCAGCCATTCCAGCACCTGCGTAGGGAACAAGCAGAAGGCGCTGCGTTGCCATCGGGCGCGCTTCGAGGCATTTGAGGCGGATGCTCATGGCCGGTATCCAGTGTGACGCAGAAGGGGTTGTGGCAGCCCGATTTTGAGGGGGCGTCCACGCTGACATCGGGCATTCTAGGGTTGCCATCCATGTGGCACGACGCGCTGGACGACTCATTGGCAACCCCGCGGCGGACGCTAGACTTCGGCGGACATGCGCCTGAACGAACACCGTGCAAAATTGTTTCCGCGCTTCGGTGTGCACAAGCTCATCGGTTGGGGTCTCGGCGCCGCGCTGGTCGCGACCCTGATCGTCGTGGCTGTGCGCGAGTCGTTCCCGAGGCTGGCGTTGGCCACCGCGAGCGACACGCGCATTCCGTTGGCCGTGCTCGGCGATTCCGACAGCCACGCCTACCACGATTCGATCCTGTTGCCGCAACCGCACTTGCGTGGTGGACCGTTCAGGTCCACCACCTACCAATGGACCGAGGTGATTGCGGCGCTGCGGGGTCAGGACATCGACCTCGGCCCTTGGGGAACCTGGGGCACCCGCGCGAAAATCGCCGCAGTGCTGACCGCATTCGGACTTGAAGGGCGGGCGCCGCGCAAACAAGACCACCGGTTCAACTTTGCCATCTCGGGCGCGGAGTGCGCAGACCTGGTTGAGGGACCGTACCGGCAAACCGAGCGGCTGCTGCGCCTCATGCGCAACGATCCACAACGCTGGTCGCGCGGCGTGGTGGTTGTCCGCATCGGCGTCAACACCATCGGAAAGACGGCTGATGTGGAAGGCTTTGCGCGGGATGGGCTGGATGCCCGAGCCAGCGCGCGCATCGAGAAATGTGCAGCCGACGTTCGGCGCGCGTTCGCGATGATTCGAGCTGAGCATCCCGGCACCATCGTCGTGATCGTCGGCATCTCCGACGAGTCGGACAGCGCGGAAGGCTTGGCGCGCTGGCCAGACCCGTCAAGCCGGGCCAGCATCGCGGCGGTGATGGACGCTTATGAGGAGCGTCTGCGGGCCATCGTGGCTGCCGACCCGCGCGGGGCCTACTTCAGTGACAGGCATTGGTTCAGGCAGCTCTGGTTGGAACGCGGTTCATCAGGAGTCTGGCGCTCGCGGCCAGTGAATGTCGGCGGGCCGGAATTGGTGGTCAACGGCGTGGGCGACCATCCGCGATTCGCGACACTCGCCGACCACCACGCGGGGACGGTGCAAAACGGCTTGTGGGTTCGCGAACTGCTGGAGTTGCTGCGCACTCGGTTCGGGCTGCAGGTGAGGACAATTGCCCCAAACGAAGTCGCCATCTTGGCTGATCCGGTGGGCGAATACGGCATCGCCGCGCGGTGACCCGATGCTTGCTCGCTGAAGCGCCATGGCTGCGCCTGTGATCTGTGCGGCGCAGCCGTGTACTTCTACACGGCTCAACGAGGCGGCCATGTGACCCCCCACACACTGGGGCCGACGGTGCTCGGTCTGCCGACTATCCTTGGAGCTTGGTTCTTGTTGGAGTCCGGCGTCGTTGACGTGCCGCGACTCCACCCTGGCGGAGATGAGCATGGCAGATTGGTTGGAGTTTGACACCGCGCGAATGCGCAGCGCCTTCAATACGCATGCGTTTGGATTCGAGCATCGCCTGAACGAGTCTTCGCTGTTCCAGTTGCCGCGTTTGGCGAGCTTGGCCGAGTTTCTGTTTCGCGAAGGCGG
>JAYSVE010000365.1:0-1832 GCA_043718725.1 Methylibium sp. | reverse complement strand
GAAACCTTCGACATCGAAGCGCAGGCTCTGCTGGGCCTGAAAGCTCGGCTCGGCACCAGCTTCGCACGCGTGGTCCAGGCCATGCTGGGCTGCCGCGGACGGGTGGTCGTGATGGGCATGGGCAAGAGTGGCCATGTGGGCCGCAAGATCGCGGCCACGCTTGCCTCCACCGGCACGCCCGCGATGTTCGTGCACCCGGCCGAGGCCAGCCACGGCGACCTGGGCATGGTGACACCCGGGGACATCGTGCTGGCCATCTCCAACTCGGGCGAGAGCGATGAACTGGCGGCCATCGTCCCCGCCATCAAACGGCTGGGCATCACGCTGGTGGCGATGACGGGCCGCGCCGAGAGCAACCTGGCCCGGCACGCCGATTTCGTCTTGTCCTGCGCGGTTGATCAGGAGGCCTGTCCGCTGAACCTGGCGCCCACCGCCAGCACAACCGCGCAAATGGCCCTGGGCGACGCTTTAGCGGTGGCGCTGCTCGATTCGCGCGGGTTTCGCGAAGAAGACTTTGCCCGCTCCCACCCGGGCGGCAGTCTGGGCCGAAAGCTGCTGATCCATGTGCGCGACCTGATGCGCAGCGGTGATGCGCTCCCGCGCGTCGGGCCTGACACCCCATTCACCGACATGCTGCGCGAGATGACCAGCAAGGGCCTCGGCTTCACCGCGGTGACCGACGGCCGGGTGCTGGGCATCTTCACCGACGGCGACCTTCGGCGCCTGATCGAACGCGACACCGACCTGCGGCCGCTGCGCGCCGGCGACGTGATGCACGGCGCGCCCAAGCTGGTGCGCGACGACGCCCTGGCCGTCGTGGCCGCCGAGGTGATGGAGCAACACCGCATCACCAGCGTGCTGGTCGTCGATGCCAGCGGCGCCCTGGTCGGTGCGCTGAACTCCAACGATCTGATGCGCGCCAAGGTGATTTGATGGCCACCAGCGTGCCGCAACCCGCCTTGAGATTCGCCCCCGAGCTGCTGCTCAAGGCACAGGGCTCCGCGGCCGGTATCGCGGCGGCCATCTTCGACGTCGACGGCGTCCTGACCGACGGACGCCTCTACCTCAGCGAGCGCGGTGAGGAATTCAAGGCCTTTTCGACGCTCGACGGCCATGGCCTGAAACTGTTGCTCCAGGGGGGCATCACCCCGGTGGTGATCACCGGGCGCGATTCGCCAGCGGTGCGCAGGCGCGTCGCCGACCTGGGCATCCAACACGCGGTGTTCGGTGCCGCTGACAAGCTCGCGGCGGCGCTACCGCTGCTGGCCCAACTCGGCCTGGGCTGGGAGCGGGTGGCGGCCATGGGCGACGATTGGCCGGATCTTCCGTTGATGACGCGCGCCGCGTTTGCCTGCGCGCCCGCGAATGCCCACGTCGAAGTCCGCGCCGTGGCTCACCACGTGACACTGGCCCGCGGTGGGTTTGGCGCGGCGCGCGAATGCTGCGACTTGTTGCTCACCGCCGCCGGGCGCTATGCGGATTTGTTGCGGAGCCACCGCCTCACCCTGGACGGAGCGGCGTGAGCGGGTCCATGTCCATGCATCAGGCCGGCCTGGCTCGCAAGGCCATCCGGTGAGCGCCGGCCAGGCGTTGCCGCCACCGGCCGCAGCGAGCCGCGTTGTCGCGGCCCCGTTGGCAGTCAAGCTGGTCCATCTGGCCTCGACTTACATGCCGTTGCTGCTGATGAGCCTGCTGGCCTTGGGGACGTGGTGGCTGGTCAAGAACACCCCGGTGGCCGAGCGTGACATCACGCCCGCTGCACTGCGCCACGAACCGGACTACACAATGAACCAGTTCATGGTGCAGCGGTTCGGCGCCGACGGCGCGCTGCG
>JAYSVE010000364.1:0-1835 GCA_043718725.1 Methylibium sp. | reverse complement strand
CGATCGAGGAGGCGCTGCGGCCGGCCGCGGGCGTGTTCTTCAGCAAGAACGGCTTGCAGTTTCCGATCCCGTTGTGGAGCGGCGCGCATGGCTTCACGCTGGCCGGGCTGGGCCTGGGTCTCGCCGGCGCGTGGGCGTGGTCGCGGCGGTCGCGGCGGCACTTCGACGCCAGCGGCATCGCCCGGCCGGTGTTCCTGCCCGGGCTGCTGATCGTCGGCGGCATGACCCTGCTCGGCTGGCTGGCCGGCGGCGCACCCGGCGGGCTGGACATTCCCGAGAAGACCGAGCTCAACGTCGTCGGCGGCGGCTCGGTCACTCCGGAATACCTGACGGTGCTGTTCGGGCTGACGATCTACACCGCGTCCTACATCGCCGAGATCGTGCGCGGCGGCATCCAGGCCGTGCCCTTCGGCCAGCATGAGGCGAGTGCGGCGCTGGGCCTGTCGCGCCGCATGGAAGTGCGGTTGGTGCTGCTGCCGCAGGCGCTGCGCGTGATCATCCCGCCGGTCACCAGCCAGTACCTGAACCTCACCAAGAACTCGTCGCTGGCGGTGGCGGTGGGCTACCCCGACCTGGTGTCCATCAGCACCACGTCGCTCAACCAGACCGGCCGCGCGGTCGAGTGCATCGCCATTGCGATGGCCTGCTATCTGACGCTGTCGCTGCTGACCTCGTGGTTCATGAACGCCTACAACCGGCGTGCCCTGACCAAGGAGCGCTGAAAGGCATGCCCGCTGCCGTCTCAAAGCCTGGGCTCAGTCGCGCGCCGCCGGTGCCGGTGGGTGGCGCGCTGCCCTGGCTCCGGCGCAACCTGTTCGACGGCTGGGCCAACACGCTGGCCACCGTGCTGGTGCTGGGCGCGCTGGCCTGGGCCTTGCCGCCGATCGTGCGCTGGGCGCTGGTCAACGCCGTGTTCGGGGCCGACAACGCGGCCTGCCGCGCCGTGGCCGAGACCGGCGCCTGCTGGGGCGTCGTCGCCGAGAAGTACCGGTTGATCCTGTTCGGCCGCTATCCGTTCGACCAGCAATGGCGGGCGCTGCTGGCCTGCGCACTGATGATCGGCGCGATCGTGGCGAGTTGCTACCGGCCGTTCTGGCGCGTCTGGCTGCTGGGCTTGTGGGTGGCGGTGCTCGCCGCGTTCTTTGTGTTGATGCTGGGCGGCTGGTTCGGCCTGACGCCGGTCGAAACCTCGCGCTGGGGCGGCTTCCCGTTGACCGTGCTGCTGTCGACCGTGAGCCTGGTGGTGGCGTTTCCGCTGGCGGTGCTGGTGGCGCTGGGCCGGCAGTCACGCATGGTCGGCATCCGCACCCTTTGCGTCTTGTATGTGGAGCTGGTGCGTGGCGTGCCGTTGATCTCGGTGCTGTTCATGGCCTCGTTCATGTTCCCGCTGTTCATGCCGCAGGGCACGACCATCGACGTGCTGCTGCGCGTGCTGGTGGGCATGACGCTGTTCACCGCCGCCTACCTGGCCGAGGTGGTGCGCGGCGGCTTGCAGGCCCTGCCCAAAGGCCAGGTCGAGGCGGCGCAATCGCTGGGCCTGGGCTATTGGCAGACCACGCGCAAGATCGTCCTGCCGCAGGCGTTGCGGCTGGTGGTGCCGGCCATCATGAACACCTTCATCGGCGCGTTCAAGGACACCTCGCTCGTCACCATCGTCAGCCTGTACGACCTGACCGGCGCGCTGCAACTGGCGCTGGGCGACGCGAACTGGCGCAAATTCTTCTTCGAGGGGCAGCTCTTCGTGGCGGCCATCTATTTCGTGTTTTGCTACGCCATGTCGCGCTACAGCCGCTGGGTCGAGCGCCACCTCAACACCGGGACACGCCGCCAATGAG
>JAYSVE010000363.1:0-4252 GCA_043718725.1 Methylibium sp. | reverse complement strand
GCGTGCTTGATCAGCAGCGGGCTGCGCGGGTCGGTGATGCATTGCGCGGCGGCTTCAAGCAGGCCGGGCTTGCGAATCGACTTGGGCCAGCAACATCACGCCGCCATCGCTGGTCAGGCTCCCGCCGTCGAAGCGGCCTTCCACGACACGTCGGCCCAGGCGACCGAAATCGATCGTCCCCACATCCACTTCTTCGGCACAGTCTGGCTTCGGCATTGCCCGCTCGCATCGCGCATCAAGATTCGATACCTCGATCAACGGGCATCCATGGGGCAATGCCGTCCTCGTTTCTACGAGGATGGGTGAAAAATCCGGGCTGGCGGTGGTGCCAGCGCCTGACGTTGAACAAGCAGACCGCCTGGATGCCGCGCAGCCTTCTCAAAGTGTGACGCACGCGGGCCCGGGCGGGCCGGCGGTTCAAGCGCCAACGATCAGAGCTGGTTCAGCGGGATCGCGATGTCGGTCACCTCCAGGCCGTTGCCGAAGTTGCCACGGCCAGTGGCTTTGCCGGTGGGCAGCTTGATGCTGTACAGGCCGGTCGAGCCGTCGGGCAGCTTGATCGAAGCCAGCGACTGGACGTCCACCGTCGAGCCGTTGCGCACCTTGCTGTAGATGTCGAAGCCCGCCACGAGGCCCGCATCCAGTGTCAGCTTGCCGGTGGCCGCCAGCGTGCCGGCGTTTGGCGGCGACTGGATGGCGATCTGGTCGAGGTTGGTGTCCAGCGCGTACAGCGTGGTCGCGGTGTTGGGGTCAGCGTCGTTGTTCGTGTATGCCGAACCACCAATGCCCAGCGCCGTGACACCCGGCGCATAGTTCAGCGCCGAGTCGACGAGCGTCGTGCCCCCCAGGTTGTGGCGCAGGTTCTGGCCCTTGCTGCTGACAATGCGCAGGCGGTCGACCACCGGGTTGAAGTCGACGCCGTAGGAGTCGCTGCCGTCCAGCGCAACCGACAGGCGGTTGACGAGCGTGGCGACGCCGTTGCTGGTGCTGATTTGGTACACACCACCAGCGTTGCCGACACCATATAGCAGGCCGTTTGCCGGACGGAAGTCAATACCCACCAGCGCCATATCGCCGCCCGACAGATTGGAAACGAAATTGATCACTCGCGCCTCGCCCGGCCTGTACTCGTTAAAGCACACCAGTTGGTTCTGCTTCGTCAGGCCCACCACCTGCAGCGATCGGCTGCCGTCGTAGCCGTTGCTGGTGCCGCCGGCGCAGTCGTCGCCACCGTAAGTACGTCCACTGTATGAACCACCGTCGTAGGCAACCGCGCTGGCCGAAACGGACAGCAGGGCGGAAACGGCCGCCGCGAGCGCGGTGAGTGACTTGAATTTAGGCATGGCGCAACTCCTGTGATGGGCCTCGTCTTGCGAGGCACTGGTGAGTGAAGGCGAATTAGCGACGCGGTAACGGATCGATAGCCGATTCTTGTCGCCACCATCACTACGGCAAGACTTGCAGCGCAGATGCAGACCGAGGAGAAAGCTATTGAACTGATCGACCAACACCTGGTGCAAGCGCCACGCGGTGGCGCGGTCGGCCCGCTTCTCCAGCCGGCGGGTGGGCGCGCTGGCGACTTCGCGGCCCACACCCACCGCCGTTAGCATCGCCACGTCCTGGCGCAGTGCGCCGCGGTCGTTCAAATCCTCCCAGCCGAACGCCAAGCCGTACACGCGCTGGCGCAGCATGTCGCGCACGGCGTGCTTGATCAGCAGCGGGCTGCGCGGGTCGGTGATGCATTGCGCGGCGGCTTCAAGCAGGCCGGGCTTGCGAATCGACTTGGACCAGCAACATCACGCCGCCATCGCTGGTCAGGCTCCCGCCGTCGAAGCGGCCTTCCACGACACGTCGGCGCAGGCGACCGAAATCGATCGTCCCCACATCCACTTCTTCGGCACAGTCTGGCTTCGGCATTGCCCGCTCGCTCAACAAGATTCGAAACCTCGATCAACGGGCATCCATGGGGCAATGCCGTCCTCGTTTCTACGAAGGTGGGTGAAATATCCGGGCTGGATCCGCCAGTTGACCGCTTGCTTTCGCTGGCGACACCGCGTGAGCACCGTATCGAATCCACGGCAACCCTCACCATTGCGTTTACAGCGCTACCTGAGCGCCGCGGCGGCCATGTCCGGTGCGGTCTGCGGGCCAAACTTTCCCAGGTGCGACGCCACGACCGACCCCTGCCGATCGATGGCCACGACGAACGGCATTTGTTCGCGCAGGTTGCCCAGCTTCTTCGACAGATCGATCGCCGCCTGACCGCCCACGAATACGGCGAACGTGATCTCGTTGTCGCGCGCGAAGCGCTCGATCCGGTCTGCCTGATCGACGCCCAGGCCGACCACCACCAGGTCGCGGTCGGCGACCTGTTTCTGGACGGCTTGCAGTGCCTTGGCCTCTTCCGGGCACTGCTTGCACCCGCTCGCCCAGAAGTAGGCGACGACTGGCTTGCCCCGCAGTGGTCGCAACGCGACCACTGCGGGCGAAAACTGCTTGAACGCCGCGGCGAAGAAGGCATCGCCTTTGGCCTTCAGATAGCCCGGCGGTGGCACCGAGGGCGGCTTCTCGGCGCGCGGCCCGAACACGAACCAGGTTGCCAAGGCAGCCGCCAGCATGAGCGTGAGCGTCAAGATTCTCATGCGGCGCGCAAGTCGAATCGATAGGCAGGTGCGGAGTCGCACGCCGTACTGACGAGTCTGGTGAATTTGGCAAATCTGACGAGGGTCGGCATGCGTTTCATTCGACGTCGGCTGCCTTGGCCTGTTCTTGCCACGCGCGGTAGTCGAACGACCAACTGCTCTTGATGAACGAGAGCGTGGCGATGACTTCCTCTTTCGTCAGCACAGCGCCGAAGGCCGGCATGTTCCCCTGGTAATCCGGTGGGCGATCGACGCCGGCGACGATGCCTTGCTGCACCACGTGGATCAGATAGCCGTCGTCGTGGTGCCAGGTGTGGCCAGACTCGTCGTGCGGCGGCGCCGGCAAGCGGCCATCCGGACCCGGCCGCCGCCAGTCGGGCTGCCCCTCCAGCTTGCCACCATGGCACGCCGCGCAGTGCAGGGCGTAAACCGACGCCCCCCATGCAACGAGCCGCGGGCTGTCGGCATCGATGCGGGTCGCAACCGGCGGCCTGAACGCGGCGTAGGCCAGCACGCCTGCGAGGTAGGCGCCCGTCGCGGCGCAAATGAAGACATGGCGCAGGTTGGCCGAGGAGCGGTACGGTCGACGTGACCCAGCCGGATATCGAGTGCGCATGTACTTGAACTTCATTGAGAGACTAATGTCCGGTCAAAAGTCGACCTGATGAGTGACCTACCTCAGCCGCCCGAATGAACGTGGCGGAGCGAGGCGAGGTGACGGAAGCGGCGCGCGACAAGCGCGCCAAGATGGAGGCCAGATTGAATCCGCCGACCCTGGCGCCGAAACGAACTGCTCTGGCCCGAGTCGCACGCCGGGCAGGCAAACCCCTCGGGCCAGCGCGAGACAGTCAGCGCAGCCTCGCATCTGTCTTCGCTGCCATATCGGTCAACAAACTCGGCCATCGAAAGCCCCGGCTGAAATTGCACTTGGTTCATCGCCATGATTCATCTCCTGTCGTGGTGAAACCATCAGCGCACCCCAAAGAGGCTCACCACGTGAGCCAGTGACGACGGCGCTGAAGTTTGTCACTAATCAGGTGAGCAAATTTGGCATTGCCACTTTGCTCATACCCCTTGGGGAGCTGAGCCCGCGCACAAAGGCCCGAAAGGGGCTTTGTGGCTGGCGAAGGCCATCCGGCCTGCAGACCGGATGGCGGACGACGACGTCGTCGGCCGGGCAGCGCGCTCAACTTCTCAGCCTCAGGCCGTCAGCACGCGGGCCATGGCCTGCGCCAGTTCCTCGCGCGTGTAGGGCTTGCGCAGCAGTTCCCAGCCGCGCGGCGAGTCGCGATCGGCGTCGACGAGCTCGCTCGAAAAACCCGACATCAACAACACCGCCAGCTTGGGCAAGCGCTGCTGCGCCAACGCCGCCAGTTGGGTGCCGCGCATGCCGGCGCCGAGCGCGATGTCGGTGAGCAGCAGGTCGAAGCTGGCCTCGGGCCCGAACGCCAGCAGGGCCTGCTCGCCGCTGGTGGCAACAGTGACCTTGCAGCGCATCCCGGCCAGGAAGGTGCGCACGACGGTGAGGACTTCGGCATCGTCCTCGACCAGCAGCACGTTCAGGCCCTCGGGTACGAACTGGCTGGCCTCGGCGTCATCGGGCGGCGGCG
>JAYSVE010000362.1:0-4257 GCA_043718725.1 Methylibium sp. | reverse complement strand
TCGGTGGTTGGACCTACCCGCCCTGGCGCAACAACTTCTATCCGCCCGCCTGGCCGCAGTCGCGTGAACTCGAATACGCCGGCGCCCGGCTCGGCGCCATCGAAATCAACGCGACCTATCACGGCGCGCAAAAGCCCGCCAGCTTCGCGCGCTGGCGCGACGCGACGCCGGACGGCTTCAAATTTTCGGTCAAGGCCTCGCGCTTTGCGACGAACCGCAAGCGGCTTGCCGAGGCCGGCGAATCGATCGCCCGGTTCATCGACGGCGGCATTGCGCAACTGGGCGCCAAACTCGGGCCCATCGTCTGGCAGTTCATGCCCACCAAGGCGTTCGAGCCCGAAGACTTCGAGGGGTTCCTGAGGCAGCTGCCGCGGCATGTCGACGGCCTGCCCCTGCGCCATGCGCTCGAGGTGCGGCATGCCACATTCATGACCGCCAGCTACCTGCGGCTCGCGCGCAAATACCGCTGCGCCACGGTGTTTGCCGATTCGGCTGAGCACCCGTCGTTTGCCGACCTGAGCGGCGACTTCGTGTACGCGCGCCTGATGCGGTCCAAGGCATCGCTGGCCAACGGTTACGCGGCCAAGGCGCTGGACGATTGGGCACGCTGCGCCAAGGCCTGGGCCCAGGGCGGTGAGCCCGCCGGCCTGCCACGGGTGCGGGCCGGGCCAGCCTGCGGCGCGCCGCGCGACGTGTTCATCTTTTTCATCAACGGCGCGAAGGAGCGCGCGCCGGCGGCGGCCCTGCGGTTGTTGAAGCGTCTGGCTTGACGCGCCTGGGGCCGCGCCGGCCGGAACCCACGGCGCGCCGGCCCGCTACGCCAGCGCGCGCCCGATGAGGATCTTCTGCACGTCGCTGGTGCCTTCGTAGATCTGGCACACCCGCACGTCGCGGTAGATGCGCTCGACGGGGAAGTCGCTCACGTAGCCGTAGCCGCCGAAGACCTGGATGGCGGCGCTGCAGACGCGCTCGGCCATCTCGCTGGCAAACAGCTTGGCCATGGCGGCTTCCTTGAGGCACGGCACGCCGGCGTCCTTCAGGCTCGCGGCGTGGTGCGTGAGCTGGCGCGCGGCCTCGATGGCGGTGGCCATGTCGGCCAGGCGGAACTGCACCGCCTGGTGTTCGAAGATGGGCTTGCCAAAGGCGACGCGTTCCTTGGCTTAGTGCAGCGCCGCCTCGAACGCGGCGCGCGCCATGCCCACGCTTTGCGCGGCGATGCCGATGCGCCCGCCCTCCAGGCCCGACAGCGCGATCTTCAGGCCCTGGCCTGCTTCGCCCAGCAGGTTGGCCAGCGGCACCCGGCAGTGGTCGAACAGCACCTGCGCGGTGTCGCTGCTGTGCTGGCCGAGCTTGTCTTCGATGCGCGCCACGCTGTAGCCGGGCGTGTCGGTCGGGACGATGAAAGCGCTGATGCCGCGCTTGCCCGCGGCCTTGTCCGTCACCGCCATCGCGATCGCCACATCGCCGTTCTTGCCGCTCGTGATGAACTGCTTGACACCGTTCAGCACGTAGTGGCCGCCGTCCAGCGCGGCCGTGGTTTTGAGCCCGTCGGCCTGCGAACCCACGTGCGGCTCGGTCAGGCAGAACGCACCCAGCAGGTCGCCGCGCGCCAGCGGCTTGAGCCAGCGCTCCTTTTGCGCGTCGCTGGCCCAGGCCATCAGGATGGCGCACACCGGGCAGTTGTTGACGCTCACCACCGTCGAGGTGCCGCCGTCGCCGGCGGCCACTTCTTCCAGGATGACCGCCAGCGCCAGGTAGTCCAGCCCGGCGCCGTCCCACAGCGTGGGGACGGCCACGCCATAGCAGCCGAGGGCGGCCAGGCCCTTCAGTTCGGCCGCGGGAAAGTGGTGCGCCTTGTCCCAACCCGCGGCCTGCGGGGCGATGTGGTCTTGCACATAGGCGCGCACCGCGTCCTGCACGGCGCGGTGGTCTTCAGCCAGCAACATGCGGGGACATCCTGGCGATGTTCTCTTCATAGGCGGTGGCCACCAGCACGCGCAGGCCGCGGTCACTGCGCAGCAATTGATAGCCGGTGCGAAACTCCTGAAGCAGCGAGCCGTCGGTGTGCCACAGGCGCCAGATCACATTGGTGAATGCGTGGTTGGGGCCGAGCGCGAAGTGGCCACTGATTTCGAAGTCGGCGCGGCCGTAGCCTTTGGCGCGATAGGCCTCGCACAAGGCGATCATGTTCCTGCGCATCGGCGCGTCATCGACCCAGGTCGTCACGCGCGCAATGTCGTCACCCGGCCGGGTGTCGGTGATGCTGCTGGGCGTGTGCCACAAATCGGCCACGTCGTCGCCATCGAGGCGGTTGAAGGCGTCGCGATAGTGCTCGAAGAATTGCTCCGTTTCAGTCAGGCTCATCGTGGGTCCTTGTCGACATTCAGGGCGACGACGAGCGCGTGCTTCGTCCAGTCGGTACGGGCGCGCCGCTCAAAGCAGCTCAAGCGCCAGCGCGGTGGCCTCGCCGCCGCCGATGCACAGCGCCGCCACGCCGCGGCGAAGCCCGCGCTGGCGCAGCGCGCCCAGCAAGGTGACGACGATGCGCGCGCCGCTGGCGCCGATCGGGTGGCCCAGCGCGCAGGCGCCGCCGTGGACGTTGACGATGTCGTGCGAGAGCTTGAATTCGGCCATCGCCGCCATGGTCACGGCGGCAAAGGCTTCGTTCACTTCCCACAGGTCAACGTCGCCGACGGCCCAGCCGCATTGCTTGAGCAGCCGGGCAATGGCGCCGGCCGGAGCGGTGGCGAAGGCATTGGGCGCCTGGGCGTGCACCGCATGGCCATGGATGCGCGCAAGCGCCTTGCAACCCAGGCGCGCGGCGGTGGAGGCGCGCATCAACACCAGCGCGGCGGCGCCGTCGGAAATGCTGGAGGCGTTGGCGGCGGTGATGGTGCCGTCTTTCTTGAACGCGGGCTTCAGGCCGGGGATCTTGTCGAGCTTGGCCTTGAACGGTTGTTCGTCGAACTTCACCACCGTGGCGCCCGCCTTGCCCGGCAGCGTCACCGGCGCGATCTCCCAGTCGAAGCTGCCGTCTTCGTTGGCCTTCCTGGCGCGCTGGGTCGAGGCGATGGCGAAGGCGTCCTGCGCCTCGCGGCTGAACTGGTACTGCTGCACACATTCTTCGGCAAACACCCCCATCGCACGGCCGCGCTCGTAGGCGTCTTCCAGGCCGTCCATGGCCATGTGGTCGAACAGTTGCGCGGCGCCATAGCGCAGGCCCTTGCGCGCGAACATCAGGTGCGGCGCGTTGGTCATGCTTTCCATGCCGCCGGCCACGACCACGTCGGCACTCTCGGCGCGCAGCATGTCGTGCGCGAACATCATCGCGCGCATGCCCGAGCCGCACATCTTGCTCAGGGTCACGGCGCCGGCCGACTGCGGCAGGCCCGCGGCCAGCGCCGCCTGGCGCGCCGGGGCCTGGCCCTGGCCGGCCATCAGGCAGTTGCCCATCAGCACCTCGTTGACCGCGGCGCCGCTGACGCCGGCGCGCTCGACGGCCGCCCGGATGGCCACGGCGCCGAGCTGCCAGGCCGGCACGGAGGCAAAGTCGCCGAGCAGGCCGCCGATGGGCGTGCGCGCCGCGGAAACGATGACGATGGCGTCTGTCATGGTGAACTCCTATTCGAGTTGAGTGCTGTGGTCCTGTCCGACGCCGGGCCGCCCCAAGTCGGACAACGCCCCTTGGGGGCAGGAGCGAAGCGACTGGGGGGGCTCCTGTCCGTCGCCGGGCCGCCCCAAGTCGGACGGCGCCCCTTGGGGGCAGGAGCGATGCGACTGGGGGGGCTCCTGTCCGACGCTGGGCCGCCCCAAGTCGGGCAGCGCCCCTTGGGGGCAGGCGCGATGCGACTGGGGGGCGCGGTCCTTGCGCCGGTATTCGAAGCGATTGTTCGCGTCGTAGGGAAACACGTCGTGCACATAGCCGGCCAGGATGCGCTCCTTGTGGCCTTGCCAGAACGCCGCGTCCAGCAGGTCGGCATGGTGGCGCATGAACACGCTGCGCACTGCCGGGTTGCCCAGGATGAAGGGCGCGAAGGTTTCGGGGAACACGTCTTTCGGGCCGACGGTGTACCAGACCTCGCCCGACATCTCTTCCTCTTCGTTGCGCGGCGTGGGCACCTTGCGGAAGTTGCAGTCGGTGAGGTATTCGATTTCGTCGTAGTCGTAGAACACCACCTTGCCGTGGCGCGTGACGCCGAAGTTCTTCCACAGCATGTCGCCGGGAAAGATGTTGGCGCGCACCAGGTCCTTGATGGC